>CALQJK010000109.1:0-6464 GCA_943330875.1 Chitinophaga pinensis | reverse complement strand
TGGTAAAAGAATTTTATCAAGATCCTACAACTGAAGAAACGGCCTGGGTTGTCGTTGATTTTAAACCGGTAAAAAAGCTAAAGAAATCGGTGCCTCTTTCTCTAATAAAAGCAGAAAAGAAATTGGCTAATATGGATCTGGTAAGATTAGGAAGATTATCTGTTCAAACCGTAAAGCAGGATGAATGGGAGTTGGTGATGCAAATGGCTGGAGAAAAATAAGTTCAATAAATAAAACCTTCATGAGCAAAAAGCATATTGTAGTGCTTACAGGAGCAGGTATTTCTGCTGAAAGTGGATTGAAAACATTCAGAGACAGCGATGGATTATGGATGGGACATGATATTGAAGATGTCGCCACTCCCCGTGCATTTGAAAAAAATCCTCAATTGGTTTTGGATTTCTATAATATGAGGAGGAAAGAGGTGGCTAATGCTTTTCCCAATACAGCACATGTTGGATTAGCAAAATTGGAAGAACATTATCAGGTAACTATTGTAACGCAGAATATTGATGATTTACATGAAAGAGCGGGATCTAAAAACATTCTTCATTTGCACGGAGAAATATTTAAAATGCGAAGCGAAAAAAACGAGTCTTTGATTGCTGAAATCAGAGGAGATATAAAGCTTGGTGATGTTGCAAGAGATGGTGCACAATTACGTCCGCATATAGTTTGGTTTGAAGAACCTGTGCCACTGATAGAAGATGCAGCAGCAATAATGAATACCGCAGATATTTTTATTTTGGTAGGAACTTCTTTACAAGTCTACCCTGCTGCTGGGTTGATTCATTATTTAAAAGATGAAACACCTAAATATGTTATCGATAAGAAAATACCTGTTACAGGCAATCTCAAAAATCTGACATTAATTGAAAAATCCGCAACTGAAGGGATTGTTGATTTGGTTAGCATGTTGAATGGTTGAATAAGTTCTATTTGTTTAAGAAGTTTCATAGGTTTCATGAGTTGAATAAGTTCATGATTAACCTTTTGAACAATTTGAACCTCTCAACCCTCCCCAACCTTTAATCCTACCACCCCATAGCCAAGACATCTGCTAAGTGAAGCGTTTTCATGTTGATGCTGTTTTTTTTGATGTAGCCATCTATTTGCATCAGGCAACTTAAATCTGTGGAAATAATATATTCGGCACCGGTAGCTAATGCATTTTGTACTTTTTGTTCTGCCATTCCAATAGATATACCTTCAAACTTCACAGAAAAAGTTCCGCCAAAACCACAGCAGGTTTCATTGTCATTCATTTCAATAAGTTCAAGTCCTTTTACATGACGTAATAAATTTCTAGGACCTTCTTTTATTTTACATTCTCTTAAAGCAGCGCAACTATCGTGATAAGTGGCTTTTGTATTCAACACCGCATCAAAGTTTTCAATCTTTAATATTGATGTTAGAAATTCCGAAAATTCGTATACTTTTTTACTTATTTCTTTTGCACTATTTTGGTAGGTTCCGTTCTCAAATAATTTAGGATAATAATTTCTTACAAATCCCGCACAACTGGCACTTGGCGCAACTATATAATCGGATGTATTAAAATCAGACAAAAATTTTGTCGCTACCGCTCTTGATTCGTCACAGAAACCAGCATTGAAAGCAGGCTGACCACAACAAGTTTGATTGGTATTGTAAGTGACTTTACATCCGGCTTTCTCCAGTACTTTTACCATATTAAATCCCGTTTCAGGATATAACTGGTCAACAAAACAAGGGATGAACAACTGTACGTTCACGTTATGATTTTTATTTTATAAATGACTGGGATAGTGAAATCATTTTCAATGCTGTCCAGGCGGCTTCTTCTCCTTTATGACCATGCTTGCCTCCTATCCTTTCTAATGCCTGTATTTCCTGATCGACAGTAAGGATTCCAAATATTGTAGGTACGGGTAAACTTAGGTTTAATTGCAACACCCCATCGGTGACTAATTTGCAAACGTAATCAAAATGTGGGGTATCACCTTTCAAGACACAACCTAATGCAATAAATGCGATTGCTTTATGATGAAGCTGATGCGTATCCCAATAATGCTTTATCGCAAATGGGATTTCCACAGCACCGGGAACATTGATCACTATAAAAGGAATATGATGTTGCTGCAGTATTTTATGGCATCCTGATTCCAATTCATCTACAATGGAAGCATTCCATTCAGTTCTTACCATAATAACAAAGGCATCCTTATCTAATTGGATGCCTTTTGTTTGATTCATTTCCGGAGCGTGAAGCGACATATATTTTGTGCTTTTAAAAACAACTTGAAATTATTTAAACTCACCTAAACGAGCCAGACGTTTGTCGATTTCACCATTGCTCGCGCCCATATAATTAGGATAGTTGTCTTTTATTTTTTTATAAGTTTCGATCGCTTCTTCATTCTTGCCGTTTACGTCTGCGTATGTTGCATAGATCATCAATGCATCAGGAGTTATCGCTTCATCCTTTTGATTTACTTCACCTGCCTTTTTGTAATAATTCATTGCTTCAGCAGTATTATTTTTTTCAGCATATGCGTGACCCAACATAAGGTATGCTTTACTTTGAACTTGATCAGCGCCATTACCATCGAAATCTTTAAGATATTTTATTGCTTTGTCAAACTCTTTGATATGTAAATAGCAAGCACCTACCATGTAGCGAGCACGATTGGCCGTTAGTGTACCATCAAAATTGTTGATTATTTTTAATAATCCTGTAATGGAATTGCCATCTGTCTGGCCACCATTTAAAACAATATTTACAGAGTCTTTGTTGAAACCATTAGAAGCCATTTTATCAAAAAGACTTTCTGCAAGAAAAACAGTTTCTCCAGCTTTTAATTCCTTTGGCTCTTTTATTAATTTTTGATAACCAATCCAACTTAACAGTAATACAATTATTCCTCCTCCTACATAGGTAACCATCTTGTTGTTATTAGCCCAAAAACCTTTTGCTTTATCTAATAACTCATTTGTTTCTGTCATGTTGTGTTGTTTTAAACTTTTTATAAACTAATGATTAAGTTAATAATTATCCCATTTGTTAATCCATGATGAAAGGATAATCTTCCTGTATATAAACGTCTTTTAATAATTCATTGTCATCAGGCCATGGACTTTCTTCTGCAAATGTAACAGATTCTTCCACTTCCATTTTTACTCTCTCATTGATGGCTTCAATTTCAGCTTCAGATACTTTGAATTCATCCTGTAGCACTTTCATTACATGCTCGATAGGATCTCTTTCTTTGTATTCTTCTAATTCCTCTTTCGTTCTGTATTTCTGCGGGTCACTCATGCTATGACCTTTATAACGGTATGTTTTAATTTCCAAAAGACTTGGTCCGCCCTTTTCTCTTGCCCTGTTCACCGCTCTTAATATTCCATTATGCACATCTTCAGGACTCATGCCATCAATAGTATCAGCAGGCATTTCATAAGCATCAGCCGTTTTATAAATGTCAAGTGTTTTACTTGTTCTTGCAACAGAAGTTCCCATTGCATAATTATTGTTTTCACAAATAAATATAACTGGTAAATCCCACAACATCGCCATGTTGAAGGTTTCATGCAACATACCTTGACGGGCAGCTCCATCTCCAAAAAAACAAAGTACAACATTTTTTGTTCCACGATATCTTTCAGCGAAAGCCAACCCAGCACCGGTACCAATTTGAGCGCCTACAATTCCATGACCTCCAAAGAAGTTTTCTTTGAGTCCGAAAAAGTGCATACTTCCACCCTTCCCTTTGCTACAGCCAGTTGCTTTGCCGTATAATTCAGCCATACAGCTTTTTGCACTTACGCCTTTTGCAATAGCGAGAGCATGATCTCGATAAGCGGTAATAAATTTGTCATCTGCATTTGTTGCAGTCATACATCCGGCAGCTATTGCTTCTTGTCCGATGTACAAATGACAAAATCCACGAATTTTTTGCATACCGTACAATTGCCCAGTTTTTTCTTCAAAACGACGCAATAGGAGCATCAGCTCGTACCAGTATAGATAAGTTTCTTTAGAAAACTTTGTTGCCAAGGTTAATAATTTTAGGTTGCAAATATAAGGAAGAAATAGTGAAAAATACCACTATCCCAACTTGGTTTTGCTCCTTTTTTTAAGATAAATCATTATAATTCAACTTAATACTCCTTTTTTTTCTTTCAGCACATTACTATTTAAACCCGGAATTTGCAGTTGAATGATTGATTGTGTATAAGTAGTTGAAATTTTAAAGGCTTATCCTCAATACTACATGTAGCTTAGTCATCAAAGTGCATTATTTTACAGCTTTTGTAATAAACAGTTTTTTAAATACACACAAAAAGTAATAACCCGATGATAAATCTTACCTACGACGATATTCAATTAGTGCCAGCCTATTCTGAAATAAGTTCCAGAAAGAATATTGATTTAAAAACAAAAATCACCACCCGCTTTGATTTGCAAATGCCATTGGTTGCTGCTCCAATGGGAACAGTTTGTGATTTTACAATGGCTAATGAAATGCGAAAAATAGGCGGTGTCGGATGTTTGCATCGTTTTATGTCGATTGGTGAACAGGAATCCGTGATTAAAAAATTAGTCGCTTCAAGAACTGAAGATCATATCAATATGCCTATCATGGCTGCAGTTGGGGCTAATGGTGATTTCTTTGAAAGAGCACAGGCTTTGATTCAGTCAGGTGCTGAAATTGTTCTGATTGATGTTGCTCATGGTCATCATAAAAATGTTAAAGATGCAATTAAAAAAATAAAAACAATTAAATCAAGTGTTGATGTAATCGCTGGAAATATTGCAACAGCAAAAGCTGCAATTGATTTACAGAATTGGGGTGCAGATGCGCTCAGAGTTGGTGTTGGTGGAGGAAGTTTATGTACTACAAGAATTAAAACAGGTTTTGGTGTGCCAAATGTTACTTGTTTGACAGAAATATTAAAAGTAGCGAAAGTACCAGTGATTGCCGACGGTGGCATACGTACCAGTGGAGATATTTCAAAAGCATTGGCATTAGGTGCATCAACGGTAATGTTGGGATCATTACTCGCAGGAACTGAAGAAGCACCGGGGTTACTGATTCAAAAAAATAACGGCTTATACAAAAAATACAGCGGCGCGGCTTCTTTTGATACGAAAGTTACTTATGGTCAGGAAATCAGAAATATCGAAGGGGAAAGTACAATCATATCTTATAAAGGTAAACTAGATATGGTAATCTCTTCTTTGTTGGATGGCGTAAAATCAGCTCTCTCCTATGCTGGTGCCAATAATCTTAAAGAGTTCAGGCCTGAGTATATTCAAATTACCAATTCTGGAATCAATGAAGCAAAACCACATTTGATCTAATTTTTTTTATTTTTAAACAGCATCATCAATATTTATTCATAATTGCAGATGCCAATCGTATATTACCAACTAAATGCTTTTTCTTCAAAAAATAATTATCACCCATTTCAAAAATTACGAGATCAGCTCTTTTGATTTTTCTTCCAGAGTTGTTGGAATATGTGGAAGAAATGGGATTGGCAAAACTAATCTTCTTGATGCCATACATTATTGTTCCTTTACAAAAAGTTATTTTTCTGGAACTGATTTAATTAATACCGGAACAAATAAAGAAGGGTTTCGTTTGCAAGCGGAATTCAAACAAAATGACTTCACTCAACAAGTCGTTTGTGTATATAAAATTAATGGAAAGAAAGATTTTTTTTTGAATGAAGTGCCTTATGAAAAATTATCTCATCATATCGGACTCCTTCCCTGTGTGATGATTGCACCTGATGATATAGATATTATTAATGGAGGAAGTGAATTGAGAAGAAAGTTTTTAGATACTTTGCTGAGCCAGCTGGATAAGGAATATCTACAGCACCTGATTGTTTACAATAAAGTTTTACTGCAACGAAATAGCTTTTTAAAACAAGCTGCTGATAAAGGAAATTTAGATAAGGCTTTGCTTGAAATATTTGATGAGCAACTTTCGAAACCTGCGGCATTCATTTATAAAAAACGTATCGAATATACGACACAGTTATTGGAATTGGTTGATCGGTTTTACAAACAGATTTCACAAAATGAGGAGCAATTGAACATAAAATATGTGAGTCAATTACATGAAGATAAAATGGAGTCATTGTTGTTGAAAAGCAGAGAAAAAGATTGTATTCTAAATCGAACTAATGTGGGCATTCATAAGGATGATGTAGTGATTGAATTTGAGGAACATCTTTTTAAAAATATTGCATCCCAGGGGCAGAAAAAAAGTTTATTGTTTGCACTTAAACTTGCAGAATATGAAATCATTAAATCATCAAAAGGGTTTTATCCTATTTTAATGCTGGATGATGTTTTTGAAAAACTGGATCGCAATCGAATGGACAATTTATTAGATTGGGTTTGTGTGAAAAATAATGGACAGGTTTTTATTACAGATACGCATAAAGAAAGAATTGAAGAGGCTTTTAGC
>CALQJK010000108.1:0-6468 GCA_943330875.1 Chitinophaga pinensis | reverse complement strand
TTTGTAGTCAACTGAAAATTTCGAATTTTTATTATTCCAATACAATAATTGATAGGGTTTAAATTAGTATTAGAAAATGAAACAAGGATTTTACGAAAAAATAATTACTGATTCAGTTCAAAAAGAACTAGATAAAAACCAGCATTATTTAAAAGTAATTGAGCCTTTCAAAAAAGAAGATGGTTCTATTTTTATTAATCGTTTTTTTCAGTCGTTAATTCAAAAAGCATTTGCAAAAATAAATTCAGAAAAAGAAGAATCTGCAAAGCCTAAGCTTATAGAATTAACCAATCAACTCATTTCATTATTATCAAACTATACAGGTCAAGAACATTTACTTGAAGAGTTGATTGAGCCCAATGGCAATATATTAAAAGCTTTATTTGATGAGGGGGATTTCTCAAGAACAAATATTAAAGAACACGTCAAAGAAGTTTTTCCGTTAACCGGATTAAGCGAATCGGAATTGTTTACAGGCAACAAATCAGGAATTTCATTAGAAAGTGAATTAAAAAAAGAAATGCTATCAAGTGATGAGATTTGCTGGCTTGTATCATTTATCAAGTTTGAAGGAATTAGACTATTCGAACAAGTGTTTAAACAATTAGAACTCGATGGGAAAAAAGTAAAAGTCATTTGTACTGTTTATATGGGTGCCACTGATTTAAAGGCCATTGATTTTTTATCGCAATTTTCGAATATTGAAATAAAAATTTCCTTTAACACCCAACAAGAAAGATTACACGCAAAGACATACATTTTTAAGAGAGACTCGGGATTCCATACTAGTTACATAGGGTCATCTAATTTATCAAGAACTGCACTTACAAATGGTTTAGAATGGAATTTAAAAATTACCGAACAAGAAATTCCCCATATTATTGAGAAGTGTATAAAAACATTTGATACTTATTGGAACGATAATGATTTTGTTCTTTATAATAAAGATGAACACAGAGAAAAATTAAAAGCAGCATTGCTAACTCAAAACAAAGGAAGTCACGAAGATGTAATTGAGCAGTTTTTTGATTTTACACCTTTTTCATTTCAACAAGAAATTTTAGACCAGCTTGAAAAATGTAGACAAAATGGCGAAAATAAAAATTTAATTGTAGCAGCAACAGGTACCGGTAAAACAGTAATGGCTGCATTTGATTTCAAGAGATATTTAAAAACAAATCCTTCAGCAAGATTTTTGTTTGTAGCACATAGAGAAGAAATTTTAAAACAATCACGATATACATTTCGACACATCTTACGTGATAATAATTTTGGACAATTATGGTTTGCGAAAAATGAACCAACTCAATACAATCAGCTATTTGCTTCTATTAATACGCTTAACAATAGAATTGATGATTTGAAATTAAACGCTGATTATTTTGATTACATTGTAATTGATGAAGTACATCATAGTTCAGCTAAAAGTTATCAAAAACTACTCAGCCATTTCACGCCTAAATTATTGATTGGATTAACAGCAACACCCGAAAGGATGGATGGTGCTGACATCACCCATTATTTTGGAAAGTCAATATCAGCAGAAATAAGATTAAGGGAAGCGCTTAATCGGCGATTACTTTGTCCATTTCAATATTTTGCATTGAGCGATGACACCGACTTGTCACAAATATCCTGGAGACGAGGAAAATATGATGTCTCCGCATTAGAAAAAGTATTTTCAGAGGATGATAGACGGGTGAATGATATCCTTCGAAATTGCAACAAGTATTTAAAAGACATCAATAATGTAAGTGCCATTGGATTTTGTGTTTCTGTAAAGCATGCAGAATTTATGCATGTAAAATTTATTTCTAAAGGAATTTCATCAGCATATTTAACCTCAGCAAATACTGATCAAAGAAATACAATTATTCAAAAGTTTAGGAGAAAAGAAATCAACTATTTATTTGTTGTAGACATTTTTAATGAAGGAATTGATATACCAGAAATCGACACTTTACTCTTTTTAAGACCTACCGAAAGTTTGACAATATTTTTACAACAACTGGGAAGAGGTTTAAGGATTCATGAGGATAAATCATATCTCACTGTATTAGATTTTGTTGGACAATCCAATTCTGAATACAGTTTTGAACACAAGTTCAGGGCTATGGTTGGCAAAACGCATACAAAAATAAAGGATGAGATAGAAAACGATTTTCCTCATTTGCCATTGGGTTGTTCAATTGTATTAGAAAGGCAAGTAAAAGAAATTATTTTAAAAAATGTACAGCGACACATAAGAGGTGGTGTTCAAAAAATAAAAGATGCCATCATTAGATTCAAGCAAGATTATTCTGTTGAATGTACATTGACGAATTTCATAAATCTCACAGAAATAAACTTAAAAACAATTTATGATACAGATTGGCTTTGGTACGAATTGATTTCGATGGTTGATAGAAATAATATTGAATCAAATGCTGCAAATAAAAAAATTGCAGGTGCAATGTCTAACGCTTGGTTGGCGTGCGAAAGCAATGCTTATTTTAATTTCATTATTGAGTGGATAAATGCAGGATACCATATGACTCAATCAGAATTGGCTCAACAATATTTATTGATGTTCTATTTTGATATTTATAATGAAGAACCCAATATAGATCGATATGAAGATTTGGAATTAAAATTGAAAGAGTTACTTAGCGCCGATTCTATAAAAAATGAACTGGTTGAATATTTTTCAATAAGAATAAATCAAATTGAAGCAATCGAAAAAGATATTAGTCTCGGCTTTAAATCTACTTTGAATTTACACGGCAGATTTACCAGAAATCAAATTTTAGTTGGTTTAAAAGCCAATACATTAAATCGAAAATATCCAAGTAGAGAAGGCGTATTGAATTTGCCTGATATTAAAACTGAAGAGCTTTTTGTTACATTAGATAAGACCGAAGGTAGATTTAGTCCGAGTACTATGTACCACGATTATTTTATAAACAATGAACTTTTTCATTGGCAAAGTCAAAATGCAACAACGCCCGAGAGTACGAAGGGGCAATCATATATCAATCAGCAAGAGTTAAAAAAATCAATTCTACTTTTTATTAGAGAAAAGAATACGGATGAAGATGGAATAACGATGGGCTTTGTTTTTTGTGGCCAACTAAATTATTTAAGTCATGAAGGAAGTAGGCCTATGAATATCATATGGAGGTTAGAAAATACGCCACCGGCATTGTTGTTGAGTGAAGGGAAGAAGTTGGCGGTATAAATTATTTTCTCTATCTGTGAATATGAATGCTAACATTAACAACTCTACTCTCAATTCTTATATGCGAGAAGATTTACATAGTTAGAAATGTTTATCTTCCTGAATCCAGTCTACATCTGTTTTGTAACAAATTGCAGCTATAGCGCCGGTTTTCTCTAGGAAAATTTTAATGATTCTCTTGTCAATTTTTAAAGGTGATATTTTAAAACAAATAAAGCAAAAAAAATCAATCTAAATAAAATAAATTAGTCCTCCAATAGATTGAGGTGATCATATTTAACTTCATATTTTTTTATGATTAATTCACTAACGATTTAGAAATCTAATTTTATAAAAAAATCATCAAATGGTTGAATATAACAAGAATGATTTGGTTTGTAATACTAATCTTATGACTAGTAAATATATCATTAAAAATAAAAATATTTGATAGGGATTTTGTATGTTTGTTTTAGCTTGAAAAAATAAAAAACTAAACAATGAAAAGGTATATTGAAATCGTTTATGATAACAGCGGTAGCATGAACGAAAAAATAAAAAATAAATATAAATATCAAGTTGCACAAGAATTGTTTGAACAAGTTCTTTTACCAATGATTGGCTTACCAGGAGATGAGATCGTACTAAGGTTATTGGGTCATCATTGTCATTCGGACACTTCTATTGCTTCATCTCTAACAAATCTTTATGGTAATGATAAGCAAGGAATGTTACAGCATGTTAAATCAATAACACATGCAGGACAAACTCCTCTTATACATACAATTTGTGATTCAATAGAAGCTTGTAAAGCTGCTAAATATGATCAACATTGTATTTTCGTCCTTACAGATGGAGATGACACATGTGCTGTAAATATTTATGATTTAATTAGTAAGGAAGATTTTGAGAATTATGTGAAGTTTTTTCAAGTATTAATGGCTCAATTGGCAGTTAAATCAAAAATAAGCAGAAACAATTTAAAAGCCATTACTGATAAAATTGGAGGAGTAACAGTTTTACTTGAAGAGGAAGATGATGTTGCAATTATGAAAGAAAAGCTTAAAAAAGCTTTAAATGTAAGTGGAATAAATAATCAATTCCCCCTAGAATATTGTTTTGACAAATTACCCGGACCAGATTTAAGTTGGGATGATGTGCATAATATGGGAATTGAATCTCATCAAGCTTATTTACTTTTTGACAAAAAATTTCTATCGTGGAAACCGGATTTAAATAAAAGTGTATCACAATTGCAATTAGCTGAATTAAAGTTTTTGTTCGCACTGATGTTTAAGACAGGGTTGCCTCAAAATTTAATGAAAACAATGTTAACTCAGCTTAAAAAACCATATTACTATAGCCATGATTGCATCTACTGGGATTTTTTAAACGCTAGGTGGAAATATTTCAAAAAGGGAGGTACCTTTGAACAGATAGATAATCCTGATGCATTGCATGATGACGAAGCTAATCTTGATAATTATAAAAAAATAATAAACAATCAAATTTTTACTCAACAAGTATACCGTGTTGATTACGGTCATACAAAAGCATTATCTTTTATTTTAAATCCAATAGGTAATACAGATTGGTCAAAAGAAATACAAGTAGGAGACCAAATAAAGTTTGTTGATCGTTAATTTTTAATTATTCTTCCTTAATACACATAACCTAAATTAATTTAAATGTCGTCATATATCCAAGAAATAGAAGATGAATTAATAGATCAATATGTCAATGATGATAATCCACGCCCATGGATTATTGGTTTTAGCGGGGGGAAAGATTCAACAATGCTGCTTCAAGTTGTTTGGAATGCTATAAAAACAATCCCATCTGAAGCAAGAAACAGAAAAATATATGTTGTTTGTAATAATACTTTAGTTGAAAATCCCAAAATCCTGGAATACAGTGAAATTGTATTAAGTAAAATTCAAAAAGCAGCAGCCGAGCAGTCAATGCCGGTATATGTAAATCAAACAACACCAAAGTTAGAAGATTCTTTCTGGGTTAATTTGATTGGTAGAGGATATCCAGCACCTAACAATCAATTTCGTTGGTGTACTAATAGACTTAAAATAGACCCAACAACTCAATTTATTTTAAATAAGATTGATGAGGAAGGAGAAGCAATAATTCTATTGGGAACAAGAAGCGATGAGAGTGCAACAAGAGCAAAAAGCATAAAAAAACATTCTATAAAGGGTCAAAGATTAAGTAAACACGTGCTTCCTAGGGCATTTGTATATGCACCAATCAAGCATGTATTAATTGATGATTTGTGGCAATACTTAATGCAGGTTCCTTCCCCATGGGGCGCAAATAATAAAGAATTGGTAACATTGTATAGAAACGCTAGTAGTGGCGATTGTCCATTAGTTATAGATACAACTACTCCTTCTTGTGGAAACAGTCGTTTTGGTTGTTGGGTTTGTACCGTAGTTAAAAAAGATAAGAGCATGACTGGGCTCGTTGGTAATGGAGAGGATTGGATGGAACCATTGATGGAATTTAGAGACATGTTAATGGAAACCAGGGATAAAGAAGGTTGGAGAGAAACGAAAAGAAGAAATCAAGCGGAAGGACCTGGTCCATATACCGCATATGCAAGAAATCAGTTTTTAGAAAAATTATTACAGGCTCAAAGGGAAATTCAACAATCACATCCTGAAATGACATTAATAAACTACCAAGAAATGGTAGCTATTCAAGTTTTATGGTATAGAGATGGCTTGTTTAATGTTAAAGCATCTGACATTTACAATAAAATTTATGGCACAAAATTATCTTTTGAAAATATATCAGACAAAGATTTTAAAGAAAAAGAATTATTAAAAGAATCTTGTAATAACAGAGCCGATTTTAACCTTATTAATGAGTTATTAACGTTACAAAAATCTAAAACAATTTTGATGAATTCAAGAGGGCTTCAAAATGACTTTGAAAATAGAATTGAACAATATTTACAATCTGGCAAATAATTGACCTATGTATATCACTAAAATAAGTTTGAATGATTTTAGAATCTATTACGGTGAAAATGATTTGAGTTTACCCCATAATTCTAAAAAAAACGTATTTCTAGTTTCTGGCAATAACGGTTATGGAAAAACCACTTTACTAACTTCATTGGTATGGGCATTATATGGAAAGTTGATGGTAGATGTTGATGATAAATTCAAAAAAGAAATTTATGATGCCGGAGGGTATAAAAAGTATGCAAATGAAAATTTCAATAGAATGGCAAGGGCAGAGTACGAAGATTTTTC
>CALQJK010000107.1:0-6502 GCA_943330875.1 Chitinophaga pinensis | reverse complement strand
CACCAGTTCCGGGTGGAGTCGGGTTGATGACTATCGCTGCTGTTTTACAAAATACTTATAACGCTTACCTGCAAAGAAATTCATCATGTCAATAGTTTCCTCTATAAATAATGAAGCACTTCCGGTTATGGAACATTTTTTCACCATTCAGGGAGAAGGTTTTCATCAAGGGAGAGCTGCCTATTTTGTAAGACTCGGAGGATGCGATGTAGGCTGTGTATGGTGTGATGTAAAAGAAAGCTGGGATGCGAGCAATCATCCTAAAATGAATATCGATGACATTGCCGCAGCCATAAAAAATAACCCCAAAGGATTAGTAGTCATTACCGGAGGAGAACCCTTAATGCATGATTTGACTGCGCTTACACAAGCCATCCAAACGGCGGGATACGAAACCAATATAGAAACCTCGGGCACACACCCACTTTCAGGAGAATGGGATTGGATTTGTTTGTCTCCAAAAAAATTCAAAGAACCCTTACCGGAAATATTACCTCAGGCAAATGAATTGAAAGTTATCGTTTATAACAAATCTGATTTTGATTGGGGCGAAAAGTATGCTGGTTTGGTTAGTTCACATTGCAAGCTTTATCTTCAACCCGAGTGGAGTAAATCAAGTGAAATTACCCCTGAAATTGTAGCGTATATTAAGAAAAACCCAAAATGGGAATTGTCGCTTCAGATTCATAAATACATCAATGTTCCTTAAACCCGGATTTTGCAGTTGAAATGAATATTAGCTGCGATTTTGACTTCTACGCTATTCTGGCAAATAAATAAATTGTACATTAGATTTTTAAAAATCAACATGCCAGAAAAAAACAATCCTCTGCTAAAAGTCATCTTCCTCATTGCAATACTGTTTATTAATATTTCTTTTTCTAAAGCACAATGGTACGATCCTGAAAAAGTAAATAAAAAAGCGACAATTATTTATGAAGCTGCTTACGAATTTGCCACCCAAGGTGATTATGCGCAATCCATCAAGAAATTAGAAGAGGCACTGAAATTAGAACCGAAGTATGTTGAAGTGTATCTTTCCCGTGCTGGCATTTATGCAGACATGAAAAATTATCAGGGATCTGTAGCTGACTTCAAGAAAGCTTTTTCATTGGATAGTATTTTCTCAAGCACTTATTTATTACCCTTTTCCATATCACTTGCAGGCATAGGTGAATTCGAAGGAGCTCTCGAAAAAGTAAACGCTTTTCTTGCCAACGAAACGCTGAATCAACAGAGTAAAAAAGCTGGTCATTACAGAAAAAGTACTTACGAATTTGCTGTTGATTATAAAGCCAAACATCCATTGGGACATTACACTTTTCATCCTGAAAATGTTGGCAAAGGCATCAATACAACCGCATTAGAATACTTTCCTTCTTTAACTATTGATGGAAAGAAAATGATTTTCAACAGAAGAATCAACGATGACGAAGATTTCTATGAAAGTGATTTTGAAAATGGAATATGGAAAGAAGCCACTCCAGTAACAGGAAAAATAAATACCAATCTTAATGAAGGTGCGGAAACCATCTCACAAGATGGCAATTGGCTGATTTTTACAGGCTGTAATTACCCTGAAGGAATGGGCAGTTGTGACTTGTATATTTCTTACAAAACAAAATCTGGGAGTTGGACCGAGGCAGAAAATATGGGCGATGTTATTAATACAGAATCCTGGGAAGCAACTCCATCGGTTTCTCCCGACAAAAAAGATTTATACTTCTCCAGTAATCGCATAGGAGGTTATGGCGGAAAAGATATTTGGGTTTGCCATCGAAACATCAGTGGCAAATGGGGAAAGCCGGAAAACCTTGGCCCCATAATCAACACATCCGCGGATGAAACTTGTCCATTCATTCATGCAGACAACCAAACCCTTTATTTCAATAGCAACGGGCACACGGGATATGGCATGTCGGATTTGTTCTTTACAAAGAAAACGATTGAAAACAAATGGGGTGAACCGGAAAACCTTGGGTATCCTATCAATACAATTGACGACGAAGGCTCTCTTGTAGTATCTGCAGATGGAAAAACTTCCTATTATGCGAGCGACAGAGGTGATGTTAAAAATAAACTTGACATCTATACCTTTCAATTGAGAGATGATATTTCAGCTTCAAAGACACTTTGGCTAAAAGGCAAAGTATTTGACAAGAAAACAAAATCCGGACTTCCTTGTACAGTAGAACTAACGGAAATAGACAAACGAACAACATCAACCAGCATTCAAACTGACGAAGATGGCTATTTTTTAATCACACTTCCGGTTGGAAAAGATTACACCCTGAACATCAATCGTAAAGGATACCTGTTCTACTCCGATCATTTTTTATTAAAAAACAACAACCCAGATAGTTCCTATTCATTGGATCTTCCGCTACAGCCAATTGAAGCCGGAGCCGCTGTAGTATTGAAAAATATTTTCTTTGAAAACAATCAATTCCAATTGAAACCCGGTTCCGATATCGAACTCCTGCAACTCATACAATTACTTAATGAAAACAACAACCTTAAAGTTGAAATAAGCGGCCACACCGATAACATTGGAAAAAAAGAAGACAACCTCAGTTTGAGTTTAAACAGAGCAAAATCGGTTGTTGCATTTCTTGTATCAAAAGGAATACATGAAAACAGATTAAGTGCTAAAGGATATGGCGATACAAAACCAATAGCCACAAATGATACGGAAGAGGGGAAAAGCCTCAACAGAAGAACAGAAATTAACGTGTTGTCTAATTAAATAAATTTCTATCATTGTTCCTTCAAATGAATAATGATTTACTCTACCAGATTGCATTAACAAAGGTTGCCCATATCGGCGATGTACATGCCAGAACATTGATCAACCATTTTAAAGAAGCTCCTTCCATTTTCAATGCTTCGAGAAAAGAGCTCGAAAGAATAGACGGAATTGGCACCATAAGAGCGAACGCCATTAAATCTTTTAGAGACTTCGAATCCTGCGAAAAAGAAATACACTTCATTGAAAAAAATAAGATTGTCCCTTTGTGTATCAATGATCCAAATTATCCACAAAGATTACTTCGTTCGATGGATTGCCCGTCCTTGCTATATTACAAAGGAAATACAACCCTCAATGAAAGTAAAATCATCTCTATTGTAGGCACACGCAATAATAGCGAATACGGCAAAAGTATTTGTGAGAAATTAATTGAAGACCTCAGTAAAGAAAACATCATCATCGTAAGCGGACTCGCCTATGGCATAGATACGATTTCACATCAAGCGGCTTTAAAAAATGGATTACCTACCATTGGAATTCTTGCTCATGGACTGGACAGGATATATCCGCCACAAAATAAAAATTTAGCCATTCAGATGATACAACATGGAGGATTATTGACCGACTTTACCAGCGGCGAAGCTCCGAACAAACAAAACTTTCCAAGAAGAAACAGAATAACGGCGGGGATCTGCGATGCGTTGATTGTTGTAGAAACCGGTGAAACAGGTGGCTCTTTGATAACCGCAGAAATTGCCAATAGTTATAATAAAGATGTATTTGCGATGCCTGGAAGAATAAATGATGCCAAAAGTATTGGATGCAACCATTTAATAAAAACAAATAAAGCCTGTTTGATTACAGATGCAAATGATATTCTAGAGATGATGAAATGGAATACCACATCAGCTAAAATTTTCAAAAAACAAACAAGTTTATTTCACTCCTTTACTGAAAATGAAGAGAAAATATTCAACGTATTAAAAACTGAACCTGCAATAAATTACGATGCACTTTATAGCAAAACTTTACTGAGTAATAGCGATATTGCCAATGCACTCCTAACGCTTGAAATGAATGGCATCATAACAGCATTGCCAGGAAAAAGATACCGATTGAGTAATTAAAATATCTTCTATAAAATTTTGTGCGCTCCCCTCTGCCTTCAGGTCTAGGGTGAGGTTTTCAAAAATCAACTCGCTTCGTAATTGGTACGTCCTGCTAATCCCTCAGACAACGAACAGAGAACCCTAATTTTGAGCATTACTATTTAAAAAAGTAAAAAGAGAAAAAATAAGGAATAGCATTTGCATGAAAAAAATCATGCAAATGTAAGTAACTAATATAAATTGTAGTTTGTATGTGGTTCGTACCATGGCATATATCACTACCCTCTGCAATTAGAAAAAATGTGTTGGTGAGGTTCTCTCGCTTAACTTGGTTCGTACCTGGTTCGTACCATGGCACCTATGACTACCCTCTGCAATCATGAAATGGTCTGGGATTAAGGATTTCTGGCTTGCATTGGTTCGTACCTGGTTCGTACCATGGCAAATTGGCAAATACACAAACCCCAACACATGAATAAACATAACACCAAAATCAACAATTCGTTGTAATTTAGCCACCTAATAGATTATTCCATACACATGAAGAAAACAGTTAGGATAATTATCATTTTTGCTATACTTCTCTTTTCTCATTGTCAAGCAACATTTTCTCAAGACACCTCCCGCATAAGAATATCCCTACTCACATGTACTCCAGGAGAAGAGCTCTATTCCATATTCGGACATAGTGCAATAAGAATAATAGACAGCAATAACGTTACCGATTATATCTATAATTATGGGACTTTCGATTTTGATGATAACGGGTTCTATTTGAAATTTATCAGAGGCAAACTTCTTTATTTTGTTAGTATTGAAAGAACGGATGACTTCTTGGCATTTTACACATCAGAAAATAGAGGTATTACAGAACAAATACTTCAGTTAAGTGGAGATGAAAAAATAGCTATTCAAAAAGCGTTGAAGGAGAACTTGAAAGAAGAAAACAAATACTACAAGTACGATTTCTTTTTAGACAATTGCACCACCAGACTTCGTGATGTAATTTCAAATAACAAATACCCAAAGCCCCTACTGCCAGTGGTAATGCCGGCAAACACCACTTACCGAAAAGCAATCCATCAATATCTGGATAAAGGCGGCCAAAAATGGAGTGAACTAGGGATAGATATTTTACTGGGAATGCCCACCGATAAAATCATGACCGCAAGCGAACAACAGTTTCTTCCCGACAACTTAATGACTACTATAGACAGCTGCAAAAACATTTCATTGGTAAAAGAAAAAGTAACACTTTACTCGCCGATAAAAAATGAAGAGAAAAAAGACTGGACCACTCCGATGAATTGCTTTAGTTTACTATTACTCATCATTGTTCTATTAAGCCTTTCTAAAAATATTACTATTCAAAAGCTACTGCCCTATTTTGATTTTATGCTATTTTTCTGCGTCGGAATTCTTGGCCTTGTATTGATACTAATGTGGTGCGCAACAGACCACAGCATGACTAAAAATAATTTCAATTTGTGCTGGGCATTACCAACACATGTGTATGCTTCTTTTTTAATTTTCAGTAAAAAAAGGTTTGCGAAAAAATACTTTTTATTTACAAGTATACTTATGGCGGCCTTGTTGCTACTTTGGTTTGTACTTCCTCAGGAATTAAACATGGCACTTATACCGATTGTTTTATTGATTGGTTTAAGGTCTTATCAAAGAAGCAAATCCTAACACCCATTGAAAGTGATGTAATGACTCATAAAGAAATCACCTACTTAAATAAAAAAATACATTACAGGATTTGTGGAAGCGGTTCAGCAGTAATGCTTTTGCATGGCTTTGCTGAAGACTATCAAATATGGCTCAACCAAATAGATGCGTTAAGCAAAAACTACAGCATTATTGCGCCAGATTTGCCAGGGTCGGGATTGTCGGAACAATGGGATAATGTGGATGTTTCAATGGAAGATTTTGCGAAAGTTATTCATGCTATTATTTTGGCTGAAAAAATCGAAAAATTTATTTTGATAGGACATAGCATGGGCGGCTATATCGCATTGGCCTATGAAGAATTATTTTCCACCTACTTGATAGCGTTAGGACTTTTCCATTCTACTGCCTTTGCTGATGATACATTGAAAATAGCCAGCCGAAGAAAAGCTATTTCTTTTATTCAAGATTATGGAGCCAAAGCTTTCTTGAAAACAATCATACCCGACTTGTATGCAGACCAAGAAAAATCAACAATTGAAATAGAACAACAGTTGTTAAATGGAGGCTGCATTTCAGCAGCAACACTTGTGCAATATTATCAAGCTATGATTCATCGAACAGACAAAAGTTCCTTATTAAACAATCTTCAAAAACCGATGTTATTTGTTGCAGGATGCTATGATAAATTAATTCCAATACAACATAGCATTCAGCAAAGCAGAATGCCCGATTGCTCCTTTATCAAAATATTAAAAAATAGTGCACATATGGGCATGTTAGAAGAGGCAAAGGAAACGGGAATCCTATTGTCAAATTTCATTGAATATTCATGCAAGAAATCATGATAGCACTCCCGCATTTTAATTAAATTGTGAACTTTACATAACCTCTTATATACACACCAACTATGAATAAAATTGTATTTATCACCGGGGCAACATCTGGAATTGGAAATGCTTGTGCAGCCGTT
>CALQJK010000106.1:0-6519 GCA_943330875.1 Chitinophaga pinensis | reverse complement strand
ATCAATACTTATTCCAATAATTCGTCCTGGAATGTTTCTTTTGAATTCTTCTTTAGTAGCAAAGAATGCAGCGTGAGGGCCGCCGAATCCCATTGGAACGCCAAATCGCTGTGTATTGCCAATGGCGATATCTGCGCCTAATTCTCCCGGAGGAGTAAGTAAACAAAGTGCTAGTAAATCTGTAGCCATGATGACTTGCACATTTACCTGATGTGATTTTTCTATAAAAGATCTGTAGTCGTCCACTTGCCCATTTTTATCTGGGTATTGAACAATTGCACCAAAGTAACTGTCATCAATAATCGCTGTATTGAAATTGCCGATTACCAATTCAATATTAATAGGTTTTGATCTTGTTATCAGAATATCTATTGTTTGTTCGAAAATATTTTCATCAATAAAAAACTTTGGCGATACAATTTCGTCGTGGTTTTTATTTTTATGATTAAAAAGTAATGTCATGGCTTCTGCAGCAGCAGTGCCTTCATCTAATAGACTCGCATTTGCAATGGGTAGACCAGTAAGATCAATTACCATGGTTTGGAAATTCAATAAGCTTTCGAGTCTTCCCTGAGCAATTTCAGCCTGATAGGGAGTATACTGTGTATACCATCCTGGATTTTCGAAAACATTTCTTAAGATAACGCTTGGGGTTATGGTATTGTAATATCCTTTTCCTATAAAAGAAGTGTTTACTTTATTTAAAGATGCAATTTTCTTTAAAGTGGTCAGGTATTCGTTTTCGCTGATAGCAGCGGAAGTTTGTAGCTGGCTTTTCAGCTGAATAGAGGATGGAATGGTTTTATTGATTAATTCTTCCACACTTGACAAATTAATCGTTTGTAGCATTTCCGCTATTTCTTCTTCGTTTGGCCCGATATGTCTTTGAATAAATTCTTCCTGTTGTTTTGCTAAAAGATCCATGCTTACTGAAATTATTTGCTTGAAGGTGAATTGAATTATTGCGCAAAAATAAAGGAACAAAACTAGATTTTAGGCTGATATATTTTATACTTTTAACTTGTGGAAAAATCGGGAATAATTAATTTAATTAATCAAGTGAATTTATGGCAAAGGAGTTTCTGCATGATTGGCAAAAAAAATCATTAGAGCATGAAAAGAGTTACAAGCAATTTTTGGCTAAAGCTGACAAAAAAAAGGTACTGAAAATATTGCCGGAAATACATGAAGATGCTGTTAATACTGTTAATTGTTTGAATTGTGCAGCTTGTTGTAAAAATTATTCTCCTCGTTTTAAACCTCCAGATATCAAAAGGGTTTCCAAATATCTTCATATGAAAGAAGGTGTCTTTATAGAAAAGTATTTGAAAATTGACGAGGAAGGTGATTTTGTTGTAATATCTAAGCCTTGCCCTTTTTTAGGTGCTGATAATTATTGCAGTATTTACGATATGCGCCCTTCTGATTGCGCAAGATTCCCCTACACAGATGAAGATGTATTGATAAAACGCACAAAACTCACTTTGAAAAATGTCACTTTTTGTCCGATTGTCTATTTTGTTTTGGAAAAATTGATAGTGGCAGGAGGAGGGAAGGGTGGTTGAAGGGTTGAAAAGTTGAGAGGTTGTTGAAGGATTGTTGAAAGGTTGTTGAAAGGTTGTTGAAAGATGGTTGAAGAAAAGGATATCAGTATTCCATTTTTCTTAGTGCTGGCGCTTTAATCCATGTTGTAACTACTACTCCAATTGTCATGCATCCTCCAAAAATAACGGAAGGTACAATACCCATTAATTTAGCAACTATACCACTTTCAAATTGGCCCAATTCATTAGAAGAATTGATGAACATGCCATTTACTGACATAACTCGTCCTCTTAGTTCGTCAGGAGTTTTGAGTTGAAGTATTGTACCTCTTACAATCATACTTACACCATCTAATGCTCCACTGATTAACAATGCTATGAATGACAACCAGAATACTTTTGCCAATGCGAAAACAATCATAAAAACCCCAAACCCAGCAACTGTATATAGCAGTATTTTTCCTTGATTTTTTTTGAGTGGGAATAAGGTAAGGAAAGTCACCATTATAATTGATCCGATATCACTTGCCGAATTTAGCCAGCCGAATCCTATCGGTCCGATTTTCAAGATATCTCTTGCAAATACGGGGATAAGCGCAACTGCGCCGCCAAATAAAACAGCAAATAGGTCTAATGTCAACGCTCCGAAAATCTCTTTTGTTTTATAAACATATTTAATTCCCTCTTTTACACTTTGCCAAGTGGTAGAAGCAGCTATGTTTGTAAAAACTGCTTTTGAAGATATTTTCGACAGTAATAAAAATCCAATTGTTACAAAAATTAAAATAATGAAGAAGGTGTAATGAATATCAAGCATGGCAATTAGAAAACCACCTAAGGCATGTCCTGCAATTGAAGCGGTAAGCCATGTTGCAGAACTTATCGCTGTAGCAGCGGGTAGGTCTTTTCTAGGAACAATTTTTGAGATTAATGCTAAGAAAACAGGGCCTGAGAAAGACCTTATTGCACCAGTAATGCCAATGATAATGAATATTATCGTAGCAATATTCCATGGTTTTATCGTTTTGAGCGTATGGTCATCCGATAAAAAAATAAAACATAAAATGCAACAGACATAAAGGATGACACACTTTAGCAACAACGCTCTGTTTTCATTCCTATCTATATAATGCCCAGCATATAATGCCAATGATACTGCTGGTATAACTTCTGATAATCCTACTAAACCTAATGCAATGGGGCTGTTGGTCAAATTGTAAATCCACCAGCCAATAACGGTTCCGGTCATTCTAAGTCCCATGATGAAAATAAATCTTCCTAACATGAAGAATTTAAATTCTTTTATTTTCAAGACATCGTATGGGTTGGTATTTGGCTTAAGGCTAGGCAAAAATAAAAATAGAATTAGGGTAATGAAATGTAATATTGTCCTTGATCGTATTCCTTGTCTAACGCATCAAGGATAATGTCAACATGTTTTTCATTTCCAATAAAATCAGCATTGGAAGCGTCAATGAAAAGTGTTTTTATATTATGTTGTTTGATGTATTGGGAATAGGTTTCCTGAAGTGTAAATAAATAATCATTCGGGATACTTTGCTCGTATTCTCTATTTCTTTTTTTAATATTCTCCTGTAGTTTATCAACTGGGCTATGCAAGTAGATTAAAATATCTGGTTGAACAATTTGAGGATTGATAATATCAAATAGTTTTTGATAAAGTTTGAATTCTTCTTCTGGCAAATTGACTTTTGCAAATAACAAACATTTTGTAAACAAGTAATCAGAAATAGTCGTTTCCTGAAATAAGTCATTGATGTGCAGTAAATCTTTCAATTGCTTGTATCGTTCTGCCATGAAAAATAATTCCAATGGAAAGGCGTATTGATCAGGCTTTTCGTAGAATTTAGGGAGGAATGGATTTTCTGCAAATTCTTCCAGCACTAATCGGGCATTCAATTTCTTACTTAAAATATTGGCTAAGGTTGTTTTGCCTGCCCCTATATTCCCCTCAATAGTTACAAAATTATATTTCATTTCGACTGCAAAATAAGTGTAAAGAATTCAATTGAAGTCAAATTTTATGCACAGCAAGTGTGTCTTTACATGTTAAGTACAACTGGTGTATTTTTTTCTTTAAAACAGGGTGGATAAAATTGGGAGAAAGTTCATTCAATGGGGTCATTACGAAATTCCTTTCCTGCATTAATGGATGCGGTATGATTAGTTTTTTTGTATTGATGATCACTTTGTTGTAGAATAAAATATCGATATCTATTACTCTTGGTTCATTTTTCTTCAACCTCGTTCTTCCCATTTCTACTTCAATTTCGAGGATGGTTTGTATGGTTTGTTGAGGGTCTAATTTATTGTCAATAATGATGATTTGGTTTAAAAAGTCAGCCTGGTTTTTATTACCCCAAGCTGAAGTACTATAAATTGATGAAGATCTTATAATGGCGCCGATTTTTTTGGTTAGGTGTTTTTTGGCATTTTTGAAATGAGTTGTGGAGTCGCCAATATTGCTGCCTAAGAGAAGATAGGTTTTGTTCATAATTATAATAAAAATACTACAATGGAAGTAGCTTTGCTATTTTTCTTCAATTTTTTTCAGCTAGTTTTGTTAGATTATTTAATTATAGCAGAGAACAGCAATAATAAAAATCATTAACAGATGAAATATAATCAACTTCGGGCCATGTGGGCTATTACAAAAGGAAGTTTAAGAGCCATCACAAGAAGCCCTTCGGCAATGATTTTTAGTTTTATTTTCCCTTTTATTTTTATTCTTGTTTTTGGGTTTATTGGCAATAGTGGCATAATGCCTTCTTATAAAGTTGTCATAGACAGCCATTCAGATACCAGCAATGCTATTTATTATTCTCTAAAAGAAATGAGGACTATAAATATTGTTTCTTACGAATCAAATGATGCGTTTAAATCAGATTTTGATAAAGGTAAAATTGCAGGAGTTATTCTGATTAAAAAAAATAGAGAAGGAAGTCCAACACCATTTGACATAGTATTAAAAAGTACAAGTTCAAGTAACGACAAATGGCCTCAATTAAAATCGATATTAGACAACACCATTAATGTTGTAAGTAATAAGGTATATAAAGACAGATTGAATTATGCATCTTTTAATTTCAATCCAGTAAATGATGTCGCTCAGGTTAGAGAATATAAAACAATCGATTTTATATTGCCAGGACAATTAGGGTTTTCATTGTTGAGTGCAGGCGTTTTTGGCGTGGCTTTTATGTTTTTTAATCTTAGAAATACGCTTGTTTTAAAAAGGTTTTTCGCAACGCCCATCAATCGTACATTTATTATTTTAGGAGAAGGATTGAGTAGAGTGATCTTTCAAATGGTTACTGCTATTGTGATTATTTCAGTGGGTTATTTTTGTTTCGGGTTTACACTTATACATCATTTCCAAACCTTCTTTGACATGTTAGTGCTCAGTTTTATTGGGCTTGTTATATTTATGGGTTTTGGTTTTATTGTGAGTGGCGTTGCCAAGTCTGATAGTACCATTCCTCCCTTTGCGAATTTGATTACCTTGCCTCAATTTTTGCTTGGGGGTACTTTTTTCTCCATTGATTCTTTTCCAAAATGGCTTCAACCCATTTCAAAAGCTTTACCGTTAACACATTTGAATACAGCCTTTAGAAATATTGCTTTTGAAGGACAGTCTCTCTGGCAGGTTAGGTCTGAAATTGGCATCCTGCTTTTGTGGGGAGTGGTTGTTTATGTTGTGGCAGTTAGAGTGTTTAAATGGGAATAGTCCAGATAAAGGATTAGTCAGGCAAGCATATTTTTCCCATACTGACATTAGGCATTTTCCTGCTTCCTGATCCAAGAGTATTTTTATCTCCAGATATGGTTTCATTGGCAAGTATTGCAAATAGCATCGCTTCTTTTGCATCTGGGTTGATCCCTTTTTCAGATGTTGTATTTACTGGAATTTGGTTAAAATGATGCTTGATAAATGACATCAATAAAGGATTGTGAATACCACCTCCACTGATGAGGATTTCACTATTAGGACTATCCGCTATGAAATGATTTATGGCTTTGCAAATATTTACTGCAGTAAATCTGTTAAGTGTAGCCATCACATCCTCGTTGGAATGGCTGTGATTGTTGCATCTTCGAATGGCATCTTCGATATAGGACAAATTGAATAATTCTGGCCCTGTTGTTTTAGGAAAGGTATTTTTGAAAAATGGATTTGATTGCAATGCTGCTAATAGCTCTTCATTTACGATTCCCTTTTTTGCGATGGTAGCATCTTTGTCAAAACTTTCATTAGTAAAATATTTTAGCATCCATTCATTCATCAGGTTGTTTCCAGGCCCAATGTCTGTAGAAATTACTTCTTCAAATTCTTTATCTGCAGGAATAAACGTAAGGTTTGAAATGCCTCCTATATTTAACAGTATTCGGTTGATATGCTTATCTGAAAAAAGTAAGTAATCTCCATAAGTTGCAATGGGAGCGCCTTCTCCTCCAGTGGCTATATGTTTTTGTCTGAAGTCAGCAATGGTGATAATGCCAGTTTTTACAGCTATATGATCGCCATCGCCGATTTGTAATGTTCCATTTCCGAATGTATTATTTTGATGTAAACTTAAAGGTGCATGATAAATAGTTTGGCCATGGCTTGCTATTAAATCTATTTCAACAGCACTAACGCCCCATTTTTCTATAGTCTTATTGATCATGTTTGCATGTATAACTGCAATCCATTCATTCAATAAGCATAGCTTTTCTAACTCAATATTTTTTTTAGAGAAAATGGATTTGATTTCATCTTTTACCTCAGGTGTATAAGGAATAGTGATAAAATTTTCTAAATGAATGGCTGTATTTTTCCCATTCCCTTTCACCTCACATAATGCGATGTCTAATCCGTCAAGAGAAGTGCCACTCATTAATCCAATAATTTTTTTATTATTTTTATTGGAGATAGTATGTAATTTTTCTATTGAAGATTTCATTTTTATTCTTT
>CALQJK010000105.1:0-6533 GCA_943330875.1 Chitinophaga pinensis | reverse complement strand
CGTAAATGCAGAAGGAACATCAATATAGCAGTTCCACAATACTTTTGCAATCTGTATTGCGGTATCGCTACAAGGAATATTATTAGAAACAATTAATCTGATGGGGGTGTAGTAGTTGATGTGATTCGCAGCAAAATAAAATTGTGTTGGAGGTGTTGGAGAAATAGACGTGTTCCCATTTCCAAAATCCCATTCCCAATGGCTAATATTTCCAACACTGGTGTCCTTGAAAATAATGGGATCATCAGGGCAGATATACATAACGCCTTCAAATCCCGCTTTGATGTAATTATCGAGATTTATTTTTTTAGAAATCGTATCAGCGCAGGTGCCATTGTTTACGATAAGCTTGATATCCTTTATGCCAAAATTAAGATAGGATATAGAAGGCGATTGTATTGTACTTGCTGGTTGATTGGTGAAATTCCATTGCCAACTATTTACATTATTATTGCCATTGTGAGTCAAGTTGATGACATCTTTTTTACAACCTAACAAAGTGCTGTAAGTGAAATCTGCATTAACTGTGTCGGCTATACTAAAATTTAAAAATTGTCCGGGAGTACATTCCTGGTTACATTCATCTATTAAAGTATTGAAATCATTTCCCCTAACCAAGGTTATTTTAAAGTTGCCTGCTCGTTGTAATGGGGTAGCTACATCAACATATATAATATTGGTTTGCCCATTTACACAATTGCCTCTTGCCCTGGAAATCGAAACTGGGTAAGGCCCTGTAATAATAAAGTCGCTGCCATTTGATGCAATCGAATTGCATTTGATAGGCTTTTTAAAAACCAATTGAATTGTTTTAGGAGCGCATGCTGGTGTTGTAATGCTATCCATTGGAGTAGGGAATATTCTATAAACGGTAAGCGGTATATTTTCTCCTGTAGGAATAGCTCTGTCGCAATTATCTAAAAGAGTATTTCCATCTGTGCTGCCATTTTGAATCGTAATGCTGTAAGTCCCTGGTGGTATAGGATTGCTTAGGGTTAACATTAAAGAATCTGTATCAAAACTACTGCCACATCCAACACCAATTGCTGAAATAACATTAGTGACAGTTGTGCTTAATCTAAATTCATTTCCATTAGATTGAATAGAACTGCATTTCATTTTTTTATTCAACTTAATGGCAATAGTTGTTCCATCGCAAATCGCTCTGGCATAATCAAGATGAGGCATTTTGGGATCAGTAATACTTCCTGTTCCTCCGCCAAAAGATAAAGAGTAACCACTTTGGCTATTGGTAAAATGGCTGATCAATATCAAGTATTCGTGTCCTAGAATAATATTGGGCATGGAACTAAATAAGGGAACGCCCGGGCCTTCGCATAGTGCCAAAGAATTACCAGAAGGGCCAGCTCCCGTAACTCCTGGTTCGCCACTCCAATTGCAGGCAACAAACATGCTGATATCACTATATACAGCAGCTACATTTCTTCCGGTGATGTCAAACAATTGCCAATCGTAATCGTCATTCAAATCATTTGGTGTAATCTGAAATCCAAGTGTGCCTGGAACCCAACAAGTAAATCGGTACCAATATGGATTTTTATCTGTAAAATTTACAGCACTACTTGTGCATCTTGAAACAACATCGGTATTGCCACAAATATTAACGGAGTTCTGAAAGAAAGAGGTCGTGCCACAAATTGGAAATGCTGTTTGAGCCGTTTGTCCTAATGTGGTACAAGTTTGAGCTTGCCCTTTATGGAATTGAAATTGTAATAACAATGTAAATAATAAAAATAATGTCTCTTTCTTTTTTCTCATTTTCTCCTTTCGGATTTTGTAAATCGCAATTAGTTAATCTTATTTTTTATTTCCTGCAATTTCAATAAGGCCTCAACAGGGGTAAGTCTGTTGATGTCTACATGTTCTAAAATAGTTCTGATTTCATCAAAAGTAATGGAGTGGGTATCAAAAATACTCAATTGCATTTTGGTGTCATTCACATTCTTCAAACTCTCCTGGATATTATTCTTGATGTCGCTTTTAGAATCTCTGCTGTCTTCTAATTTTGTCAAAATTTCATTGGCACGATTGATTAAAGCAGGAGGCATGCCTGCCATACGGGCAACATGAATTCCAAAGCTATGCGTGCTTCCGCCTTTTGCCAGTTTCCTTAAAAAGATAATTTTATTTCCAACTTCGTGGTTGGTGATATGATAATTTTTAATTCCTGAAAATTGATTTTCTAATTCATTGAGTTCATGGTAATGCGTCGCAAAAAGTGTTTTTGGTTTCTGCTCAGATTCGTGTAAATATTCTGCGATACTCCAGGCGATAGAAATGCCATCATAGGTAGAAGTGCCTCTGCCAATTTCATCAAGAATAATTAAACTTCTAGAGCTGAGGTTGTTGATGATACTGGCTGTTTCATTCATCTCCACCATAAAAGTGCTTTCACCACCACTAAGGTTATCCGAAGCGCCAACTCTGGTAAATATTTTATCAGTCAACGGAATGTGAGCAGCAGAAGCAGGAACAAAACTTCCCATATGCGCCATTAACGTAATTAAGGCAGTCTGTCTGAGAATCGCACTTTTACCACTCATGTTAGGACCTGTAAGAATAATAAGTTGTTGACTGGAAGAATCAAGCATGATGTCATTGGTAATGTAGCTTTCTCCAATAGGAAGATTTCTTTCTATTACAGGGTGGCGACTATCTTTCAATTCCAATTCTTTTCCTTCGTGCAGGCTTGGTCTTTTGTAATTGAATTGTAGCGCATTGTTGGCATAGCAAGTCAAACAATCCAAGACTGCCATTACATGTCCATTTACTTGCAATGGAGCAATATAATCTTGTAATTCATTCAATAATTCTTGAAAAAGTTGTTGTTCAATCTGGATGATTTTATCTTCAGCGCCCATTATTTTTTCTTCGTAAACCTTCAGTTCTGGGGTAATATAGCGTTCTGCATTGGCTAAAGTTTGTTTACGAATCCAGGTTTCAGGCACTTTGTTTTTGTGCAGATTGGTAACTTCGAGGTAATAGCCAAATACGTTATTGAAACTAATTTTCAATGATGATATTCCTGTATTGATGGCTTCCTTTTGTTGCAGTTCCAGTAGATAATTTTTCCCGCCACTTGATATTTCTCTGAGTTCATCCAGTTCTGTGTGTATGCCTTTGGCAATCAGTCCGCCTTTATTTGTTAATGCAGGTGGGTTTTCATTGATTTCTTTAATGATTTTGTCGAGAATATATTGACAAGGATTTAAAGAATCCCCCAGCCGTTTTAAATACTCATTTTTGGAGTAGCTGCAAATTTCTTTTATTTGAAGGGTTTGTTGAAGACCCCTTGCTATTTGTAAGACTTCTCTGGGATTTATTTTTTTTAAAGGAACTTTTGCTGCCAATCTCTCTACGTCTCCGGCTTGTTTGACGTGTAGGATTATTTTATTCCTGATGTCAATATCCGTTATTAAATAACTTACAGCTTCCAGTCTTTCATTGATTCGGGAAATCGTATTCAAGGGCATGAGCATCCACCTTTTCAACAAACGAGAACCCATAGGGGAGACTGTATTGTTGATCGTCTTAAAAAGCGTATTCGCTTGTTCGTTAGTAGACAGCAGTTCTAAATTTCTTATAGTGAACTTATCCATCCAAAGATGATCATCCTTATTGATACGCTGCAGGGAAGTGATGTGTTGAAGATTAGGGTGTTCCGTATCTTTAAGGTAATGCAGAATAGCCCCTGATGCTATAGTTCCGTAGCTTAATTCTTCTACGCCAAACCCTTTCAGGCTATGTGTTCCGAAATGCTTTAATAGATTTTCCTTCGCATAGGATTCTGTGAATATCCATTCATCAAGAGAGTAGGTAAAAAAGCTATTGCCAAATAGTTCTTTAAAATATTTCAATTTATTTCTTTGGAAAATAACTTCAGCAGGTTGCAGACTTTGAAGCAATTTATCTGCATATTCTTTATCGCCTTCTGCAATAAAAAATTCTCCAGTTGAAATATCCAGAAAGGCGATGCCTATTTTTTCATTCTCAAAATGTAGTGCGGCTAAAAAGTTATTAGTATTATGTTCAAGTAGTTTATCATTGGTAGCAACTCCTGGTGTGACCAATTCCGTTACGCCTCTTTTTACAATTCCTTTGGCAGTTTTTGGATCTTCCAATTGATCACAAATAGCAACACGATATCCAGCTTTAACTAATTTATGCAAATAAGTATCGAGCGCATGATATGGGAAACCGGCGAGTTCCAGTGATGTGGCATTGCCATTATTTCTCTTGGTAAGCGTGATTCCTAATACTGCTGATGTATTAATCGCATCCTGGCCAAATGTTTCATAAAAATCACCTACACGAAACAGTAAAATTGCATCTGGATATTTTGCCTTGATAGCATTGTGTTGCTGCATTAAGGGGGTTTCGCTTGAAGCCTTTGCCATAAGAGGCAAAATTAAGAGATAAGTTTCAATTGTGTGAAGAGTTTGGAAGGTTTAAAAGTTAAACGGATTCACTGCTTCAGATGGGTATAAGATAGCATATGAGGAAGGCAATAATGATTTTTTATGGGGTGTCGAAGTAAGAATAGTCTTGCCTTTTGATTATTTAGGCCTTGAATTGATTTTGCAATTTTGCAATATCGTAATATTACGAATACTCAAACAACACCGCCAAATATTTTCACTAAATTTTATTCATTCCTTCCTCGAAAGCTATTACAAGTATTTTAATCATAATTTACCAATAGTCAATCCTCCATCCATTTTGAATGTATAGCGAATTTTCTCCTGTGGTTTTGCCTTGTATGGATTTTTGTAGCATTTTTTCTTGTAATAGATTTCAACTGCAAAATCTGTGTCTAAGGTTGTTAATTTTCTTTAACAGCATTCGTTTACCAAAAAATATGGAAACCACTATCTTTGCGGCGAAATAAATATTCAATGATGAAAACTTTTGTAACCTTACTAATATCTTTTTTGATGATTTTTCATTCTAATGCCCAGCCATTAAAGGGTATGGGTAAGAGTGATGCCGATGCAAAAAAAATACTCGATGCAGTAAGTTCTAAATTTAAAACGTACAAATCTGTGCAGGCAAAGTTTGTACTCAAAATTGAAAATGCTTCAGGAAAGTCAATTGGTACTAAATCTGGATCAGTCTTTATGAAGGCTACAAAATACCGTATTTCATTGCCTGGTCAGGAAATGTTTTCTGATGGATCAACCACATGGTCTTATGAAAAATCTTCTAATGAAGTAACGATTAATAAAATTGATCCTTCTGCAAATGCTATTACTCCTCAAAAGTTGTTTACTAATTTTTACGACAAAGATTTCTTGTATAAATTAAATGGAGTGGTTAAGGAAGGGGGGAAAGACTTACAGGAAATCGAATTGACGCCCGTAGATAAGACCAAGCCTTTCCATAAAGTTTTATTGTATGTAAACAATTCAACTATCTATTCCACAAAGGTTTATGAGAAGACTGGCAATCGCTATACCTATAGTGTGAGCAACATGAATACAACATCGCTTATTACTGACAATGATTTTGTTTTCGATGTGAAAAAGTATCCTGGAGTTGAAGTGGTGGATTTGAGATGATTCTTTATTAGAGATTTATTTGCTCCATCTGTAACTATCTTGTTTTATTCCTGCTAAGTCTATTACGCGGTCAACTACTGTGGCCGCTACTTCTTCAATTGTTTTGGGTTTGCTGTAAAAGGAGGGGGTTGCCGGACAAATAATTCCTCCTGCCAAAGTGATGCTTTCCATGTTCTTGATATGAATAAGATTGTATGGAGTATCTCTGGCCACACAGATTAATGTTCTTCTTTCTTTTAGGATAACATCAGCAGCTCTTGTGATTAAATCGTTCGAAATTCCCCCTGCAATTCTACCTAAGGTGCCCATGCTACATGGTATGATAATCATAGTGTTATATTGTCCTGAGCCTGATGCAAATGGGGCGTTGAAATCTTGTTGCTCGAAATATTTAACAGGGTAGTTCTTATAGCTTTCATCTTCTAATTCGGTATGCCAAACTTCCTTAGCATTGCTTGTCATGAGCAACGAGAGCTCGTCAATTTGATCAGTTAATTTCGCTAATTTTTCCAAAAGTACTTTGGCGTAAATAGAACCACTTGCTCCTGTAACTGCTACCACTATTTTTTGCATGCGTTGAAATTTTTAAGCGAACTGCTTAATTATTGAAACAATATTAAAGGTTAAATGTTGAAAATTTAGAAGTTTAATCTTTAAATCTTGGGCTAAATTGTTTCATCCCTAATCAACCAATCAAGCTTTCTCCGCCATATCAGGAATATCCGCAGCCTTATAAGCACCAAGGTCTAATTTCTTTTTGGTTTCTTCAAATGCTTTGAGCGTAAGTTCGATATCTTCAAAACTGTGAGATGCGGTTGGTATCAATCTGTAAATAATATCTCCCTTTGGAATTACAGGATACACAACAATGCTGCAAAAAATATTGTAGTTCTCTCTAAGATCCATTACCATTTGTGTAGCCTCCGGTACATCGCCTTTCATGTAAATAGGTGT
>CALQJK010000104.1:0-6590 GCA_943330875.1 Chitinophaga pinensis | reverse complement strand
TGTAATATAATTTTCAATTGGGATTCTGTTGCTGATACTTTTAGCTAAAGTCATTTCGTCAGCGAATTCTAATTCACCGCCAAAAGCAATGCCTCTTGCAATTGTGGTGATTTTTACGGGGAAATCTTTTAATTTACGACCAATATAATAAACAGTAGTATCACCTTGAATATTTGGATTCAGTGCAAAAATAATTTCTTGTGTTTTTTCATGATTCACTCTATTGATGAGCGGTTCAATATTCAACTGCTCTGGCCCAATTCCATCAAGAGGAGAAATGATGCCACCGAGCACATGAAAAGTACCATTAAATTGTTGTGTACTTTCAATAGCGATTACATCTCTTATTGTTTCAACAACACAGATTAAATCTTGTTTTCGTGAAGTGTTGCTGCAAATATTACACAATTCTTTATCAGAAATATTATGACAACGGGTACAGAATTTGATTTCTTTTCTCATTGCTGCAATAATTTCGCTGAAATGTAAAACTTCTTGTTCTTTTTGTTTTACCAAATGCAGTACCAAACGCAAAGCTGTTTTTTTTCCTATACCCGGAAGCTTTGCAAACTCATTAACAGCATTTTCTAATAAAGAAGAAGAAAAAATCATAGCGCAAAAATAACTGTTACTTATTAGCATTAAGAAATTGTCAATGCTTTTTATTTAGAAGGCATTGTTTTTTACAACATAAATTCTCTTTCATTTTCCCAATCTGCTTTTAAGGAAATTTTCTGTGGTAGTGTTATTCCTTTTTCGGCTTGTTTTTTATTCTCGTAATTTCCCGGATCCCATACCCCATTGTTGTTTTCGTCATATAATATCCTGACTTCATATTCTCCAGGAAGCATCATTTTATTTTCCCAAATATTGGAAAGGACAGGAAAAGCAAATTTCACCATTTGGCCATCCATAAATTGCATTAGTGGATGTTTAGACAGATCGATGTTTTTAAAGGTGATTTTTAAAGAGCCATACTGGTTGATACTTTTTGTATAAAAATGAAGAGTATCGGTCTTTAAAAGTTTGTTACCACTAGAATCTTCCACTGCACCTTTTAAAATAATAAGTTGTAAATCCTGTTTGGGTTGCCATTTATTTGCAATCGTTATTTTTCTTCTTGTGCTATCAATAACAAGTGTTCCTTGTAAAACTGAAACAAAGTTACTGTCACATAAAATAATAGAATCTTTATTTAACGTTTTTAAAGTGTTATTGAAAGTTAATTCCAGTGGTTCAAATAGGTCTTGTTCTTCCGAAATCATGTTGCTGGTATAACCCAATTTCTTTTCTATAATTTTTTTTACAAATGGAACAGATGGCGATATACTTGTTTCAGCATACGCATATAGAGGAGAAGTACTATCCGAAATTCTAGTATCTATTTCTTCGTTATTAAATGCAAAAACTTCTGTTTTAGCATTATACCATTTATTGCCATCTCCGTCTTTTAAAGCAAACACTTTGAATTTATCTGCAGGAAGATTATTAAATATATAGCTGCCGTCACCTTTGATTCTTGTAATGTAATTTGGTCTTCTTGTTGCAACAGCGCTATCAGGGGCATTGCGATATAAAAGCACCAATAAGCTACTGTCGATAGCTCCGTTTTCCGCCATCAACACTTTTCCTTTGATAGTAAGAGAATCTATATTAGCTCCAGTTGAAAAAAGAAAAGTAAAATTATTTAAAACATTACCCTCATTAATATCTTTAATGGCGCTTCCAAAATTAATAGTATAGGTTGTATTTGGTAATAAGGAGTCTTTAAATTTTATAGTTACCGTTTTGAGGGATCCGTTAATCGAAGGATTAATTTTTTGTAATGGCGAGATTAATACATTAGCTGCAATGTCTTGCAGTTCCACATATTCATTAAACGTAAGTGATATTTTATTTCCAGCAAAATTCAGTTTTTTATTTTCAGGAACAGACCGAATCAAAATAGGTGCACTTGTATCTTGAGGGCCTCCGGTTGGAGCACCAATTTGAGCGCATCCTGTTATCAGCATCATCATAAAATCAGCGACAATAAGTAGGCAAAATAAACCAGTAATTTCTTTTTTCATTCAGTTGAACTTTAACAGCAGCAGCAAAAATAACCAATGTTATTAATTCATAATTTTTTATTCTTCTTCATTTTGTTCATCATGCAGTGCAATGGCAAGATTATTTGTTTTTACAAAATCACACCAATTGCAATCTTCCTTTCCACAACCAATATAAAATTCTCTGTTTTGAATTTTTTCCCAGGTGCTGGTAATTTGTTGTGTAACCGTCGTGATATCCGCTGGCGTAATAACCAATTTCTTTTTGATGTATTTTTTTTGCTTGTCAGGTTCAATAAAATCAAACTCTGTACTCATAACTGTCCAGTCCTTATCGGTTTTATTATCTACTAATATTTTATAAAAAACGGCTTGTCTCCAATAGTCACCCCCATTAGGATCTTTTTCTGTTGGACCAGCTGTTTTTTTCAATCCTTTTTCAGGGTCACCAGATTTATAATCAATAACATTAATCGATTTGCCATCAAACTCCAGTTTATCCAGTTTGCCTTTTAAAGGAACATTTCCTACAACTACATTTTTAATATTGTGTTCAATCAGTACTACTTTATTAAACGATTGAACATAAGTATTGTAATAATTATTCAATATTTCGTGTCCATATTCCATTCTTCTGTCGAACTGCTCTTTAGAAAAACTTTCTCTGTGGCGATTCATGTAAAAATTAAAATAGTCTAAAAAAGAATCTACCGAAGGAAATTTCTTTTGGGTATCATTAACCATTTTATCAAATAAAAGTTGCAACGCATAATGCACGGCTGATCCAAACTCTGTCGCTTCGTTTTTGGCGGAAGGTATGCGAATAAAATTATTGTAATAAAATCCAAGTGGACATTTTAAATAACTGTTTAACGCAGTTACATTCATCACAAACTTATCTAAGATGGGTCCTACTAAATCATTTTCCAGCTTTGCTATTTCAGGTGAGGCACCTATTCCAAAATCAAGCGCCGTAAATTCAGACATAACGGTAGCGTCTATGACTACTTTTTCAATGGGTAAATCATGTTCTTCTTTTATTTCCGCAATAAACATAGATGGTTCAACTTCTTTTCCATCCGATTTAAATTTGTTGTAAGAAATATATAAATGTTGTTCGGCTCTTGTAAGCGCTACATAAAAAAGCCGTCTTAATTCCTGGTCATCTTTAGTTGAAGTGATGGATGCAAATACGGTGCTTGGTATTTTATATCCTTTATTGCTTTTGGGTTTCTTTTCCCACAATTGTGCATTGGTTCCTACTACAAATACATGTTCAAATTCCAACCCTTTCGAACCATGTGCCGTCATGATGTTTACACCTTTATCGCTTCCACTTACCTGTACCAAAGGAATCGCAATACTTTCTTTTTCCATTAATTCAACCAGACTTGTCAATTCCTGAATATTCATAAATGGATTGCGGTGTGTTTCATCTTTAATAAAATCAAACAGCGCCGTTAGTATTTGCAATTGCCAGTGTTTATCATCGCTTTGCATGATTTTTGCGATTACACCAACTTCACGAATAATGCTTTCAAATAATTGTTGCAGCGTAGTATTGGTGGTTGTTGAAATCAGGCCTTCAATAATATTAGATGCTTTAGCCAAAGAAGGTTCCAATCCTTTATCAAATAAATCTTTTCCCGGTGAATGTAGTTTTTCCTGAAGCAATGCACGGATAGAAGTTTTGTTCTCTTTATATCTGCGGTCTGCCACTTGCATGGAAAGCTTAGCGATTTCTATTGAAGGAACAGCAAACCAATCAAAATGAAGTATCTCAAAAAGCATCGCATCACCGCTATATGGAATAAAATGTTCTGATGCGAGATATTTCAACAGTAATACAATCTTCCTCACCAATGGTAATTCTAAAGCATTGAGATGTCGTTTAGTGTATACCGGTATGTTTAATAAATTAAAATATTGTGTAAGCGTTTCGCCATATTTATTTTCTTTATAAATAATGCCAATTTTTCCAGGAGAAACGCCCTTACTCAATAAAGATTCAATTTGTTTAATCGTGCCAATCATTTCATGTCGTTGCGTTTCATATTCCAAAATAATTGGAAGATGCGACAAGTGTTTGATGTTGTCATTAGATGAAAGTAATTCTTTGCTTAATCCATCAATTTGATTAACGAGTCGATCTGTATTTTTATTGATTAAAGTTTTTGAAACATCAAGAATGGGTTGTGTAGAACGATAGTTATTCGTAAGTACAATTTTTAATAAATCGTCTTTGTAGGTGGTGGCAAACTGAAGCATGTTTTCAACATTCGCTCCTTGAAAACGAAAAACACTTTGGTCGTCATCGCCTACCACAAAAACATTTGGCGTCGTCCAATAGTTGATTAACAATTGAACCAATTTGTTTTGTGTGCCGCTTGTATCCTGGTATTCATCTACCAAAACGTACTGAAATTTTTCTTGGTAATTGGCTAACAGATTTGCATTTTCTTCAAAAGCTTTTATCACCCAATTAATCATATCTTCAAAATCGTACCTGTTTTTTTTAGACATCATGTCTTTGAACCGATCAAATTCATTTACAGCTGCGCGAAGTTTTTCAGTTTTTTCAACCTCTTCGTAATACAAGGGTTTCAAGTCGCCTTTGTTATATTTTCCAGCAGACGATTTTTTATAAAGAAATTCCTCATCATTAGGAAGTTCTTTTAAATACGCATCAATTCTTTCATTTAAAAATGCCGGTGTCCATCCTTCTTTCTTCATTGTGCTGAAGAGCGCTTGCAATCCTTTTACTTCAAAGTACACATCGCCACGATATCTTTTTAGCAAATGATTTTTAGGAAGTGTGTCAATCAATTCTTTATACAATTGAATTTTTTCCAGTTCTGTTATCGCATCAAGAGTTGTCTTTTCAAAATGAGATAAATTATCCTGAATAACATCATTACAAAAAGCATGAAAAGTATAAATATTTACTTTGTAGGCATCGGGTCCAATAAATTGTAGCAATCTTTTACGCATAGCCACCACTCCTGCGTCGGTGTAAGTAAGACAAAGAATATTATTGGGATTGGCATCTGTCTCTAATAAAATCTTTCCGATTCTACTTGCGAGAATTTGCGTTTTTCCTGTGCCGGGACCTGCGATAACCATAACTGGACCTTCAATAGTATCAACAGCTTTACGTTGCTGGTCATTTAATTTTTGATATTCTTTATTGAAAGTTTCCTGGAGTTTATCTTTATATGTGGGCATCTTTCAAAGATATAATATTTTAAAGTTGAATTCTTTGATTGCTCTTGCTGTTTATTCGCTAAAAATTGACAACAGAACAGCCGAACAATTTCACCGAACAATTGTTTTAAATCTATGAGTAAAGTTTATAGTATAAAAACCGTTCAGGTTTTAAAAATAAGTATGGACCAAGCCTGGGATTTTTTCAGCAGTCCCAAAAATCTTCAGAAAATCACGCCTTCAAAATTGGGGTTTGAAATTGTCTCCAAGCATCACGGAGAAAAAATGTATGCCGGACAGATTATAGAATATAAGGTAAAACCGATCCTGGGAATTCCTTTATATTGGATGACTGAAATTACACAGGTAATAGATAAGAAATACTTTATTGATGAGCAGCGTTTTGGTCCTTATACCATGTGGCATCACCAGCATCATTTCAGAGAAACCGCTGAAGGTGTTGAAATGACTGACATTGTGCATTATAAATTACCTTTTTGGAAACTTGGTGATATTGCGCACTCTTTATTTGTAAAAAAGCAACTTCAAGAAATCTTTGATTACAGATTTAAGGTAGCGGAAGACCTATTTTAATTTTTAAAAGTAGGAATAATTGCCAAATCAAAACTAACCCGGCATTCTGGTTATATACTTTTCAATCTGTTTGATTTGATCTATAATTTGCGGCGTAGTAGGTTTGAAGCCTTTTGCTTTTCTAAAATATTCTTTTGCGGCTCTGAATTCTCTTTTATTCATCATGATAGAACAAAGTTGTAAATAAGCCGCAGCATTATTTTCGCTATCAGGCAATCCTGCCCGAATAGCTTGACGGATATAAGATTCTCCTTGTTTCATGTTTCCCTTCTGGATGCTCAACATGCCCAATTGAAGTAAGTTTGGACCTTCGGCCTGTTTGGTTAAAGACCCACCCAATGACAAACCCTTTTTCATCAACGTTTCCGCCCCTTCAAAATCTTGATTAACCATTGCCAGATTACCTTGAACAGTATAATAAACAGAACGGATTGGTTTGATTAAAATCCTTGGGAATTTTATAGAGTCAACAATTCTTTTAGCTTCCACCATATCACCAGCTTCCATTGCGGCTTGAATTAAACGCATAGGGCCAAGTAAAAAATGTCCCAAAATGCAAATTACCGCCAGCAGATACAATATAAATGAAGGCCAAAAGCTTGTTTGCATGTTTACATAAATGGCCAATGCTAACAACACCAAACCAATCCAAAGGCGGAATTTAATATATAAGGTTAACCACTTCATATTCAAAATATTAGTTTGCAAAGATAATAGAATTATGCTGCAGTTATTTTGAGAATT
>CALQJK010000103.1:0-6852 GCA_943330875.1 Chitinophaga pinensis | reverse complement strand
GGAAGAAGTAATGTGGGCAAATCTTCATTGATTAATATGCTTTGTAATAATGAAAAGCTGGCTAAAACATCAGGGTCTCCTGGTAAAACACAATTAATAAACCATTTTGAAGTAATCAGTACCCTTTCTGAATCAAATGCAAAAGCTACTGCCCAACTATGGTATTTGGTTGATTTGCCTGGCTATGGCTTTGCAACAATCAGTCAACGAAGCCGAAGAAGATGGGAGCAGATGATTGAGAATTATTTAAGAAAGCGCGAAAACCTGACGATGGTTTTTGTGTTAATAGATTCAAGACATACCCCTCAGAAAATCGATTTGCAGTTTCTGGAAAACTTAAAAATCTGGCAGATTCCATTTTGTTTAATTTTTACAAAAAGTGATAAGGAGAACCAGCGCACCGTTAGTAAGAATGTAAAAGATTTTTTAGAAGCGATGAAAAAGACCTGGCAATTTTTACCACAACATTTTGTGAGTAGTGCAGTCAAAAAATCTGGCAAAGATAAAATCCTTACTTATATTGAAGAGGTGATGAACCAGTTGAAAACGTAATTTTTTATTAAGGGAAATAAAAAAAGGGCAGCTCCTAACACTGCCCTTTACTAACACATAATCAACCTTACTGTTTTACAATTCTTTCTACTTGTTTATTATTTTTTCCAAACAATTGAATCACATACATTCCTTTTGTTGGATTATACATATTAATATTGTTCATTCCTGTTGTTCCATTTCCATTTGCTATCATTCTTCCACTCATATCCATAATTCTGTATTGATAATTTTCAGTAGCATTTACGGTAATCTGATTGGTAATCAGCGTAGAAACTTTAAATGATTTGGTTGCTATTTCAGTTGCTTTCAAACTAATCACATTAGAATACACAATCTCATCAGACATCAACTCAGCTTTAATTCTGTAGTATTTAATATTATTATCCGTTGGGGTATAAGTAAAACTTTTAGAACGAATAGAAGTGTTGTTAAACGTAGTAAAAGTTACGCCATCAACAGAAAGCTCAATGCTTATTTGGTTTACTACTTGTGGATTCATCATGTCCCAGTGAAGATCATGTCCATTTAAATTTGCAGATCCCACTAATCCAAGTGACTTAATAATTATTTTATTACTTGTTCCATTAAAAGTATAAGATCCTAAACTTCCATAATTACTGGTGTTATTATTACCTGTACCATCCATTATGATGTAGTATTTTCCTTTTGTTAATACGGTATCAATATCGACACTCATGTTATCTCCTGGATCATAAGTGCGAATTAAATTTTTTGATTCATCATAAAGCATCATCTTGATATCTAAATTTGCGCCATCATTTTTTAATCCAACGGCGTAAGGATTTGCTTGGAATGATATTCTTTTTGTATGATCTAAATAAAAGGTAAAAGCATCTTTGTCATTACTTGTTGTTATTAATCCAGCTACACTAAAACTATTACTTGTGAGTGCTAGGGTAGTGGCATTTAGAGAGTCAGTATAATCATCAGAGCGATAAGTAAATCCATTTGCGGTAGTAATAATACTCAAGTTGTCTTGTAGACTACCACATCCAGAAGGAGTTGGGCCGTCATTCCATCCGGTCATATTTTTACCATAACTACTACCCATAACTGGTGCCCAGCTTGTTTCATCTGTACCACTTCCAATACCAGTATTATACGTTTCTACTAAAGCGCAATTAACATTATATTTACTTTGATGAGATAATCCTAGTGTATGACCACTTTCATGACTGCAGCATTCTGCAATATTCTTAGTGTTGTTGTCTAATCTGTCTGAAAATACAAATCCTGGTGTATCATCACCCCACTTGAAAGATCCTGTAAAAGAAACTCCGCCAACATTGGGCTTCCAGCTACTCGTAGGCGTGATAATGATTCTGATTCTTTTATTGATAGGTGTTCTTAAAAAAGTTGTGGAATCAGTTGTGATATTTATTTCAAATGGACGATAATCTTCGGCTACACGGTTAAAGATTTCTTCAATTTGAGTATCAGAGAGTAATGCTGCATCACAAAAAATCGAATTGCCACCATTCCAAAGAGTCCCAGTAACAGCTTGACCATTAAAGTCAAGATAAATTGTAGAGGCTGCTGTTGGATAGCTGTTTAAAGCTGGCTGACTGAATGCAGTTATACTTAATAAGCTACACAGTAATGCAATAATAGATGTTGTAAAGTTTTTCATTTTAGTAGGATTAATCGTAATTAAAAATTGGATCGGTTGTTGGATTTTTATTTAGAAACTACAATCTTGTAGTATATTTTTCATTTCTATTTTTTCTATTTTGTAATTATTGGCTTCATCTTTTTCAATAGTATAACCGTCATTAGCATCAGTATTGATAATTCTTCCTACATAAGATTCGGTAAGATCTTCGTTGGTTATTTTAGAAAGTTGTAACAAAGCATTTTTCAATAATGCTGATTTGATAATTATCGTCTGTAGATTTTTATATTTATACTCGTTGGTTAAAACGATGCCGTTAAAAATAAAATCATTATTAAAAGGAATTGAAATTGATTCGCCAGATTTAGCGGCAATGGTTGTTTGTAAAATACTTTTGGAAAAATCTACTTTGCCAGAGAAGTTGGCGAAAATTTCTTTTGAATTTGCATCCGTTTTTTGTTGAGCAAATCCAATGTTTGTTGTTGTTACTAATAACAGTAATACAACTGCTTGAGTTATTGTTTTCATAGGTTGGGTTTGAATGGATATTAAATTACTATTCCAAAACTTAAAACGCTCGTTGAGTACCTTTTAGTATAAATTTTGATAAAATTTTCTTTATTTATGCCAGAAATGATGATATTCCGCAATATAATAATAGAGGATATTCGGCTATATTTTGCTATAAATCAATAAGTTATAATAAGGCGCCGTTTATGCTATTGTTGATGTGGGATTTTTTAAAAAAGTACTAGCGTTGGTATTTTAAATTTGTGGATATGCTGTAATATTTTCTTTTGTATTGGTTATTATCAAAATATATAGGAAAAAAATTGAAATTGAAATTGTGGTTCGTACCAGGTTCGTATGTGGTTCGTACCAGGTTCGTATGTGGTTCGTGCTTGGTTCGTACTTGGTTCGAACCTGGTTCGTACCAATGCATACCTCTATCAGTCAATAAATCTACTTGAAATATTATCCGTCGGTGTCATGCAACTTTCTTGTCTGCCAAACCATTTTATTCGGTTTTATGCAATCAAATTATAAATAAGATCTCTAAAAAAAGGTGGGATGATAATACATGGATAGAATAATTTTCTGCAACTTAAAATTGTGGTTCGTACGTGGTTCGTGCCTGTTTCGTACCAATGCATACAGTACCAATGCATACCTCTATCAGTCAATAAATCTACTTGAAATATTATCCGTCGGTGTCATGCAACTTTCTTGTCTGCCAAACCATTTTATTCGGTTTGATGCTATCAAATTATAAATAACATCTCTAAAAACAGGTGGGATGATAATACATACATAGAATAATTTACTGCAACCTTTTAATTGTTTTGCCACTTTCAATGCTGCGGTAGATTTCGTAAAAGCTATATTGTTTTGTATTAAAACGAATGAATTTATAGGATTGATATTCGAAAGGTATTGGGCGCATATTTTTTTTCCTATTTCACTTTCTAGTGACGCAAATTGGAAAACAGCTTCAGGGTCCTTTTTTATAATAAACAATATGATCCTATTACATAAAAGACAATGGCCATCAAATAATACTAGTTGCTTTTTTTTCAAATACACCATGGGTTTATCAAAATAAAAATGGCAGAGTTGAATGCTGCCATTTTTATTTTAGAGGACTATAAAAAGTTATACTAACATGGTTACAGGATTCTCTATATATTTTTTCAAGGTTTGTAAAAATGATGCAGCAACTGCGCCATCCACACTTCTATGGTCGCAACTTAATGTTACTTTCATCATATTAGCCACATCAAATCCTGTTGCTTTTTTAACGACCACTTCTTTTATTCTGCCAACAGCAAGAATACAACTGTCTGGAGGATTTATGATGGCGGTAAATTCTTCGATGTCCATCATTCCCAAGTTAGAAATGGTAAAGGTGTTTCCACTGAATTCAGCGGGTTGTATTTTTTTATCTTTTGCTTTTGCGTACAAACTTTTTGTTTCAGCTGCAATTTGCGAAAGTGATTTTTGGTCAGCAAATTTTATAACAGGAACAATAAGTCCTTCTGGCATTGCAACTGCTGAACCAATATGAATATGATGATTTCGACGGATAAAATCATTCATCCAGCTGCTGTTAACGTCTGGATGCTGGAGCAAAGCTGCAGCGCAAGCTTTTATAATCATATCATTGAAAGAAACTTTTACTGGGCTGATTTCATTGATTGAATGTCTTGCGGCTATTGCATTATCCATATTCATCTCCATCGTGAGATAGAAATGAGGCGCATTGAACATGCTTTCGCTTAGTCTGCGTGCAATTGTTTTTCGCATTTGAGTCAGCGGAATATCGGTATGGCCTTCTTCTGAATGGGATACAAAATTGAAAACGGGGATGGAATCTGTTTTAGCGCTTGATGGCGTATAGTCGTCCACATCTTTTTTGATCACTCTTCCACCATCACCACTTCCTGCTAATTTGCTGATATCTATTCCTTTATCAGCTGCAATTTTTTTAGCCAATGGAGATGCTTTAACTCTATCATCATTTGAAGTCGCTACTGCTGCTTCTGCGATAGGTTGATCGATAGCTGTAGTTGTTGTTGAAACTGGTTCTGCAACAGCTGCCGGACTTTCCACTTTTTTATCATTTAATAAATCTTGGAAATCTTCTCCTGCTTTTCCAACGATAGCTAATATTCCATTAACTTGAACGGCATTACCGGCTTCTACACCAATATGCAGTAAAACACCATCATTATAACTTTCCAACTCCATCGTGGCTTTGTCTGTTTCTACATCAGCCAATACATCTCCTGGTTTAATTTTATCCCCCACTTTTTTCATCCAAGATACAATCTTGCCTTCTGTCATGGTATCACTCAGTCTGGGCATTCTAATTACCTCTGCCATATGTTTTTCTTTTATTATTATTTTGTGAGCCCGAAATTAATGCAAAAAGATTAAAATTAACTTTTCAGCAGTTAATTTGAAATTCTTTTAATATTATAGGTCTAATTTCAAGGTTTCCTTCAAAATTTTTATTAAAGGATATTGTTCTGAAAGAATCCTGTAATGTTCTTTTGTATTTATAGCCTTTACATTTTCCTCGATACTCTCCATTTTTTTTTCTACAAGTAACAATTGGTATTTTAAGGTCCTGTCGTTGAAAAAATCCTGAACGTGCGCAACAAGAGAGGATCTTTCCCCCTCAATAAATTTTTGCTGAATATTGCTTTCTGTAATGATTTCAAAAGAATGCTCATCAATAATGTTCAACTCCGCATTTTTAAAATTTGTGGCGGCAGAATGATTATTTTGAAGTTGAAGTTTTTCAACAAAAAGCTCCCATGCTTCTGATAGTTTTTCAATATTGAGCGTTGTCGATAATACTTCTTTGTTATGCTGACTGGCAATTTGTTGTCTGATTTTACTCAAAGACCCAAGCTTTGCAGTTGCTTTTTCAGGGATTGGAATTTCCTGACTTAATATGGGCGCTGCAATTGGTTTAATTGTTTTTTTGGGTTCCTCAATAAGGAGAACCGCTGTAGTAGTCGTTTTCGAAGCTGAAGTGCTTTCGGCTTTTTTTGAATGTGGAGCGAGGGTAATGGGTATTGCTTTAAAGGAAACAGCTTTTACCGTGTCAATTATTTTTTTTTTACTTAACCCGCTTTCTGTAGAAGTAATTTCAATGGCCTGTTTTAAATAAGCCAATTTTATTAAAAGCAATTCTACATGTAACTTTTTGTTACGCGTTTGTTTGTATTGTATAAGAGAATCGTTGATGATATTTAAAGAAGCAATGAGCCAGCCTATTTCAATTTTTGCAGCATTTTCAACATATCTGGGCTTGAATTCTTCAGCTACCTCTAGTAATTTTGCAGCTTTTTCATCTTTACAAACAAGCAGATTTCTGATGAATTCTGTATATCCTTCAAGGAAAGTATCTCCTTCAAATCCCTTTTGGTTGATCTCGTCAAACAATAGCATTGTGTCTGCTAATTGCTGCTGCTGCATTTGATCTAATAGCTTAAAATAGTAGTCTTCGTCAAGAATATTGAGGTGCTCAAGTGTATTTTTGTAAGTGAGTTTTCCGCCTGTGAAACTTACAATTTTATCCAGGATACTAAGCGCATCTCTCAAACAGCCCTCACTTTTTTGTGCGATAAAATGAAGGGCAGTTTTTTCTGCAACAATCTTTTCTTTTTTAATAATTTCTTCTAAATGATCAACAGTATCGTTAATGGTTATACGCTTGAAATCGAAAATCTGACACCTGCTGAGAATCGTTGGAAGAATTTTATGTTTTTCTGTAGTGGCTAAAATAAAAATAGCATATGGCGGTGGCTCTTCAAGTGTTTTAAGAAAGGCATTAAAGGCATTCGTACTAAGCATATGAACCTCATCTACAATATACACCTTGTATTGCCCTGCCTGAGGTGCAAATCTTATCTGCTCAATGAGCTTTCGCATTTCATCTACGCCATTATTACTAGCCGCATCCAGTTCATGTATATTGAAGGAATTGCCATTATCAAAAGAAATACAGCTGTTACATTTGTTACAGGCTTCCCCATCTTTCGTCCGGCTTTCACAATTAATTGTCTTGGCTAATATTCTGGCACAGGTTGTTTTTCCCACACCTCTAGGACCGCAAAATAAAAAAGCATGAGCTAACTGGTTATTATTGATGG
>CALQJK010000102.1:0-6881 GCA_943330875.1 Chitinophaga pinensis | reverse complement strand
ACGTCAGAAGATATCAGTCGTTTTGCAGATTTAAGTGGAGATCATTTTTATGCGCATATGATTAATACGGATTTTAATGAAACCATGTTTGAGGAACAAGTGGCACATGGTTATTTTATTATGAGTGCTGCAGCAGGTTTGTTTGTAGATAGTTATGATAAAAATCCTGTTTTATTGAATTATGGTATTGATGACCTTCGGTTTACAAAACCTGTTTATGCCGGAGCTTCTTTGTACATCAGATTTACCTGTAAAGAAAAAATTGCGCAGGAACTTAAAGAAATGAATCCGGAAATTACCATGCCGAAAGGATCAGATATTCCAAAAGGTATTGTGAAATGGCTCGTAGAAATGTTTGACGATACTGATGAGATAGTGGGTATTGCCACTATTTTAACCATGGTTCAAATGAAACATAAACTATAAATAAAAACGATATTGTATGACAGCTCAACATCCTGATGGTTATGTAAAAAGTACTACATCAAATGGCATAACACAAATTGAATTTTATCATCCTCAAAGCAATTCGTTGCCTGGTAAAATTTTGAGTCTATTAGCTGAAGAAATAAAAAACGCTGGATTAATAAAAGAATCCTCCGTTATTGTTCTTCAGAGTGCGGGATTGAAAACTTTTTGTGCAGGAGCATCTTTTGACGAATTGCTTCAAATTAAAACAGAAGCTGAAGGATTGTTTTTTTTTAGCGGATTTGCAAATGTCATCAATGCCATGAAAGATTGTCCAAAATTTATTGTGGCAAGAATTCAAGGGAAGTGTGTTGGTGGTGGCGTTGGACTCGCAGCTGCAGCAGATTATGCCATTGCAACGGAAACTGCGGATGTGAAACTAAGTGAACTTGCTGTTGGTATTGGTCCATTCGTGGTTGGTCCTGCTGTTGAAAGAAAAATAGGTACAAGTGCCTTTACGGCTTTATCCATTGATGCGGCAAGTTGGAGAAACAGTCAATGGGCATTTTCAAAAGGATTGTTTTCGGAATTACATTCCTCACTGGAACAGGTAGACGAAGCTGTACATAAAATTGTAACAACACTTTCTCAATCAAGTCCTGAAGCAATGGCGGAACTGAAAAAAATATGCTGGCAAGGAACTGAACACTGGAATCAATTGCTTAAAGAAAGAGCATCGATAAGCGGCAGGTTAATTCTTAGCGATTTCTCCAGAACTGCTATAGAGAAGTTTAAGAAAAAATAAACTTGGCTGTATTTAAATATCTAAAGAAGAATTGTGAATGAACTTTAGTAACGAAGCTGTGTTTTTTAAGTTTAATTTTTTCAAGATATTAGAGCGATGAACTTCTACTGTTCTAGCTGATAAAAATAACTTTACGGCAATTTCTTTTGAAGAAAGACCATCTTTAATATGCTTCAACACATCAATTTCTCTTTCAGATAATTTGCTGATATCGGGAGTGTCGTCATCAACAAAAACTTGTTTAGATAAGTTCTCCTGAATTTCTTTACATATAAATATATTGCCTGCGGAAACGGCAAGAATGGCCTCAAACATTTCATTTCGGTTACTGCTTTTTGTTACGTAACCCATGGCGCCATTTTTGAGCATTCGTTTGGCGAATGAAGGCTGGTTATGCATGGACACCCCAATTACTTTAGTTCCTGGAGAACCTTTCCTTACCAATTTTGTAGCATCAATACCAGAGATTGGTTGAATGTTGATATCCATAATTACGATATCCGGACGCATAGTTTTTACTACTTCAATAGATTTATCTGATGTATCATTACAAATGGCTTGTACCAGAAACCTTTCGTCAGAATTGATAAGTTCAGACCACATTTCAGCAACGAGGTTATGGTCATCAAAGATTATTATCGAGATTTGCTTATTCATATTATTTTGCTTTTTTAGAATGATTAGATTTTGCTGAGTTGATAAGTATATTTTTCAGTGGTAATTCAAAAATATAGTGTGTCCCATTATATTGTCCTGATTTAATTTCTGTTGTTCCTCCATAAAAATACGCTCTATTTTCAATACTTTTAAGCCCTACTCCTTTTTTTACTTTGTTAATATCAAAGCCGATACCATTATCAAAATATTCAAGGTAAAGTTTAGATTTTGTTCTTCTAAAGATCAAACTTACTGTTGACGCATTTGCATGTTTGATAGTATTGTTCATCAGTTCCTGAATGATTCTGTATATGTTTCTTTGTACATTAAAATCAATATCCCGAATGTCAGCAGTATTAGATTCGATTTTAAATTTTAATTTATCTAATTCTATATATTGGTTAAAGAGTTCTACAATGGCGTCTTTCAAACCAAGGTCTATTAAGGCAGGAGGAATTAAACTTCTTGAAATTCTTCTTACTTCATTTAGCGCTTCTTCTACTTTAGTGTGTGCTTTATTAAATAAATTCGAAGATTCTTTATCAGATCCAGATGCCATTTGCAAAAACAAACTGGTATAAGTAAGGATGTGTCCAACGCCATCATGCAATTCATTGCCCAATATTTGTCGTTGTTGTTCTTCTGCATTTAACGTTGCCTGCATCACTTCCTTCTGTCTTAATGTTTTTTCCTCTTCAATCATCTTCTCCATCTTTCTGATTTCTGTCACATCCCAATGTATGCCTATAGAGCCACGAACTTTACCTTGTAAATCTATAATTGGAGAACCACTGATTACAACATCAATTAAATCTCCGTGATTTTTTTTCATTTTAACTTCATAGATAGAATCATTTTTTTTACTTCTGACAGTTGTCACATTTTTCATAATTTGTTTTGATACACTGGTATTTAAAAACAAATCATAGGCGTTTTTACCTTTTAGAAAACTCATATCATACCCAGTCAGTATTTCGAAGGATCTATTTGCCCATAATATTTTGTCATTTAAATCAACTTCCATAACACCGAGGTGCATGTTTTCAAAAAGGCCTCTGTATTTTTGTTCGTTTTGAATTAATATTTCTTCTGCATGTTTTATAGAATCAATATCTCTATTATGCATGAGTATTTTCTGTCCAGCCTTTCCTTCATTTTTAATAGTTGTCATTGCCGATTCAATCCACAATAAATCCCCATTTTTCTTTCTCATCCTGAACTCCAGTTTTTGGGAATCTTTATTAGGGAGATTTTTTAACCAGGAAAAAGTATTTAATTGAGTAAGGCATTCTTTACAAATAAAATTATTGATGTTTTTTTGGATCATTTCTTCAGCACGATAACCCAAAATTCGTTGAGCTGTTGGTGAAACAAACTCAATGATTCCATCCTGATCAGTTAATAAAATAATGTCTGGTGAGTTTTGAGTAAGCAGCTCATGTTTTTGCTTTTCAAGAATAAGATTTTGCTGTGATTCTTTCTCCTTAGTTAAATCAAAATACGCGCCTATATATCCGGCAAATTGTCCGTCTTCATAAAATCTGGGAACAGCTTTTTCCAATATATTGTGATAAATGCCTTTTGCATTTTTTAAACGATATTGAGAAATAATTTCTGTTTTGCTTTTTACACACTTTCGCCATTCATCAATGGCAGATTTTCTATCGTCCGGATGAATGAATAATTTATATTCCTGATAGTCTTTTAATTTTTCCAGCTCATATCCTAAAAATGATTTCGAGGCTTTGTTGCTATAGGTTACAATATTATTTTCATCCGCAACCCAAACCATTACAGGAATAGAATCCATAAAACTCCTGAATCTACCTTCACTTTCGGCTATTTTCATCGTATGAAGCTGTTCGCTTGTAACATCCGTGATCCGTCCACTGATAACAATGTCGTTTATCTGTTCATCATACTGTTTGATAATGGATTCAGATAACCAATAACTAGTTCCTGTTTTTTTATTTAGGGCCTGATATAAAATATTGATACTTTCTCCAGGTTTTAATTTTTTTATTCTGTCATAATGTAATTTTGGACTTTCACTTACTACACAATTACTTTTATCCATAAAAATATCCTTCGTCTGCTTTCCATCAAATCCAAAAATGTGTTTCCATTGATTGGTAAGCAGATTTTTTTGTTGATTTTTTTTGTGAATAATGTAATACACATCAGCAGTAGACTCCAGAAAATTATGGAGCCTTTTAAAACTCTCCTGAGCCTCATCTCTTAAGTTGTTTTTTTCAGTGATATCAGCTCCGTAAAAGTTGATGTAATTTTTCCCATCAATTTTTTTATAGTAAAACAAATATTGAACATCTTTAGCCCTCAAATCAAAGGTTCCACTATCATCAACCTTTTTGATGAGTTCTAAAAAAAGTTTATTTATGTTATAAGCCCTTCCTTGAAAGTGCACATTTTTTATATTTTTTGCTACTGGATTTAAAAATAAAATTTTGCCATCAGTGGAAACTCTAAAAATCGGATTGGGATTTTCCATTGGAAACTGGGCAATATCCTCAAGGTCTTTAGTTCTTTCTTTTACTTTAGTTTCAAGCTGAATATTAAAATGTTTTAACCGATTATTAATGGCCTGATATTCTTGTTCATTTATGGCGAAAACATGTTCATTCAATTCTCTGTCTCTTTCATAACCGGCATAGGTATTACTTACAGCATGAAGGAGTTGTTGAATTCGCTCATCTGTTATATGGGTGTCACCCAAATATTTTTTTATTTGCCTCTCTAAATATTGGTGGTACATAAGGGTTACGGTAATTCGGCAAGTGTTGTAATCGTTATTGTTTGATTATGCAAGTAACTTCTATGGTCTTTATCCTGAGGTGCGATTTCGCCATAAGAGAAAAATCCTGCAATTTTTGCACCATCAGAAATGTTATCAATTGCCGCATCCACTTCTTCTCCGATTCTGTCAGACAATACTATTTTTCTTCCAACGCAACTTACTACTATGGCTAATTCTGCCTTTACATCATTCTCTAAATTAGCTGTTGCTTTTGTGCCTGCGTCGGAAGCTGCAAGAACAAGCCGATCAAAATTCGATTTCATAAATCTAACTGTCGAGCCCTGTGGAAGATTTCCGGCAAAGGTCATTGATTTGTTTTTTTCGTCTATTGATAATATCGTACGAACAATAAAATTATTGCTATTTTCTGATTTAATGGAAAGGGGAAATAACAAGGCTGATCCGGGTAATTCACTGGCATATTTTCCCAAATATTTTTTATATAAATCCAGGGCGTTTTCATTATCGATTTCAAATAAAACATTACCAGTAGATTTAGTGATTATTTTTTCGGGTCCAAAGACATCCCAACCTCCCTGATAGTTTGTTCCTACACGGATATGGTTACCATAAAGACCAAGCAAAACAACATTTCCTTCAGAGATGTCAGCATCTAATCCTACTAATGTTTTTTGAAACCTATCGCCATCACCAGCAACACCACCTGAAACAATAACAGCTGGATCAAGAACAGATTGTATTCCTTCTATTAATTCATCCCCATTTACCACATTACCGTCAGAAAGCACCAATACATATTTAAGCGCTTCTTTCGATAAGAGGTTTGCAGTATTCCTTCCTAAATCAAAACTGTTTTTTTTATTTTTAATATTCCCTTTTGAAAAACCACATGTTGTTTTATCGAATTTAATTGCCATAATTACAGCAGAATTATTTTCTACATTACGACCACTAATTTCTCCAGCGGTAGAACAAGTTAAAATATGGGCATTCGCAAATTCATTTTTTAATGTATCATACAACGTACTTGTCTCTAACAAGGCTCTATCAGCAAAACATAATATTAATTGTACTTCTGTTTTAGGAAATGAAAAATTAGACAATCCTTCCCATTGTTCATTTTTGTAGTTTAATATCTCGCTTTGCATATCTGTTAATTTGAATAAGTACTTTTAAATTGGCTGTTTTTATTAATAAAAAAGGGGGTTATTTATAGAACGCCAAAGCTATACTAGTATTTCATTGAAGTTGTTAGCGTATGAATATCAATAAAACATTTAGTACCCAGTACGTATATTGCATACGTATTAATACTTAGTTAAAGTTGTCGAAACTTGTAAATAGACGAATGGTGAATTTTAGGTTGTGTTGATTTGTCGGGAGTTATCTAAGCAGTAAAACATTGCCTTTCATGATTTTTTCATGGCCAAATTTATCTATTCCTTTTACTACAAATATATAGTTGTCTAAATTTTGTCTCACGCCTTTGTATCTGCCATCCCATGCTCTGCCGATATCGTTTGTTTCAAAAATCAAAACACCATAACGGTTGTATACTCTAAAGTATTCTAATTTTTTAATGCCTACATACGTAGGCCTGAACACTTCGTTCAATCCATCACCATCAGGCGTAAACGCATTTGGAACAAAGAACGTCTGGCCATTGTAAACTTTAATCAATACCGAATCAACATCTGTACATCCGAGATTATCTTTTATGGTCAAATAAAATCTGGTGTCGCTTGTTAATATCGCAGTTGGGTTGGCTAATGTAGGATTATCCAATACAAAACTTGGCGACCATAAATATGTTCCACCGCCGCTTCCATTTAATTGATATGGTGAATTAATAGCAATGTTATCATCATTACCTGCATTCGCAATTACTTGTGGCTGTATGGATAAATTTACCAACGCAGTATCCATACATCCTGCAGTGTTTGCTGCTACTAATTGATACATTCCTCCAACAGAAACATTATACGGATTATAAACAGGTGTATTGTTTGTTGACCAAGATAAATTTAATCCCGTTGTATTAAAAAGTATTTGGAGATTCGCTGTAGCGCCAAAGCATATTCTTAACGTAGTATCCTTACGAAGTACTGGTTTGCTATTAACCACTACCGTTATATTCGTTTTTGGACTTTCGCAAGTGCCATTGTTTTGACTTACATAATATTGGTATGTTCCAGGTGTATTTGTTGATGGGAATGGCGCAATGGTTGTACTATT
>CALQJK010000101.1:0-6915 GCA_943330875.1 Chitinophaga pinensis | reverse complement strand
CAAACAACAAACAACAAATAACAAACTCTAAAACCGAAATAATCAAAACCGAAAAAGCCGCCGCTCCACTTGGCGCCTATCCTCATGCAAGAAAAGTGGGCAACCTTCTTTTTCTTTCCGGAATTGGAAGCAGAAGTGCGGTTGATAATAAAATACCTGGCTTAGAATTAGACGAGGCTGGAAATATTATAAAATATGATATCGAAGCAGAGTGCCATTCAGTTTTTGCAAATGTGAAAGCCGTGCTCGAAGCGAGTGGTAGCAGCTGGGATAAAATAGTTGATGTTACTGTTTTTTTAACCAACATGAAAACCGATTTTCCTAAATACAATAAAATTTATGCAGATTATTTTTCAGAAGTTGAGGCATGCAGGACGACCGTTGAAGTGAAAAGCTTGCCAACCCCTATTGCTATTGAATTGAAAGTGATAGCAACAATCGAATGATTGTTTAAAAAGTTGAAAAGGTTCAATGGGTTCAATGAGTTAATAAGAGCCCACTAATTCCGAACAAACCTATTGAACCTTTTAAACTTATTAAACCTTTTAAACCTTTTAACCTTACAAAATGACCTTTTCCAATACACTCGAATACGCCAGACAAGTTGATGAACAGGATTCATTGAAACATTTCCGTGACAAATTTTATATACCAATGGTTAATGGAAAAGAATCTGTTTATTTTACAGGAAATTCTTTAGGCCTTCAAGCAAAAACTACTCAGGATTATGTTTTGAATGAATTGGAAGATTGGGCGAATTATGGCGTTGAAGGGCACTTTCATGCAAGGAATCCCTGGGTGAGTTACCATGAGATTTTCCCTGAAATTTTAGGCACTATCGTTGGCGCCTTACCCGAAGAAATTGTAGTCATGAACCAGCTGACCGTCAATTTACATTTATTAATGACGAGCTTTTATCGTCCTACAGGTAAAAGATTCAAAATCATCTGTGAGGCAAAAGCATTTCCTTCTGATCAATACGCGTTTCAATCTCAAGTTAAATTACATGGATTGAATCCTGATGAGGCCATTGTTGAAGTACAGCCCAAAGAAGGCAGTACCTATATTGAATTAGCCGATATTATTGATACGATTAAAAAACATGGAGAAGAAACTGCATTGGTCATTATTGGCGGAGTCAATTACTACAACGGACAAGTATTTGATATGCAAGCCATCTGTAAAGCAGCTCATGAAGTTGGCGCCTATTGCGGTTTTGATCTGGCTCATGCTGCAGGCAATGTAAATCTAGAATTGCACGACTGGAATGTAGATTTTGCTTGCTGGTGTTCGTATAAATATTTGAATAGTGGGCCGGGCGGAGTGGCAGGTGCGTTTATACATCAACGTCATATATCAGACTCTTCCCTTCCAAGACTTGCAGGTTGGTGGGGACACGACAAAGACACTCGATTTAAAATGGACAATGAGTTTCATCCTATTCCAACTGCAGAAGGATGGCAATTGAGTAACGCACCAGTATTAAGCATGTCTGCACATAAGGCTTCTTTAGATATTTTCGCAGAAGCAGGTATGCATAATTTAGTTGCCAAAGGGAAAATGTTGAGTGGTTATTTGTTATTCATCTTAAATGAAATCAATAAAAATTCATCAGAGAAATTAATTGAAATCATCACTCCATTAAATGATACAGAAAGAGGATGTCAGGTTTCGATACTTATGTTAAAGAATGGGAAGAAAATATTTGATACTTTAATACAAAATGCTGTAATTGCCGACTGGAGAGAACCCAATGTGATTAGAGTAGCTCCAGTTCCTTTGTACAATTCATTTGAAGATGTGTTTAATTTTGGGAAAATAATGCGGGAGAGTCTGATAAATTAAAAAGTTAAAAATCAAAATTTAAAAGTCAAAATGCTATTTTTTACTTTTGAATTTTACATTTTGAATTAAAATAAAATGAAAAAAGAAATAACTATAATCGGCGCCGGACTCGTAGGTTCATTGCTATCCATCTATCTATCCAAACAAGGATACAAAGTGAAAATATATGAGCGCCGTTCTGACATGCGAAAATTATCCATGAGTGCAGGACGTTCTATTAATTTGGCTTTGAGCGACCGAGGCATAAAAGCTTTGGAAGAAGTGGGCGTAATGGATGAAATCAGAAAAATTGCGATTCCTATGCATGGACGTCAGTTGCATCATATCGATGGAAATTCCGGATATCAAGCTTATGGAAAAGAAGAGCAGTTTATCAATTCTGTGTCAAGAGGTGAGCTAAATAAAACCTTGATGGATCTCGCAGAAGCGCATCAAGTGGAGATTCATTTTAATGAAAGATGTGATCATATCGACTGGAAAAAAAATGAAATTCATTTTACCAATACTGAAAAAAATATAAGTCATACTACTAAACAAGATTTGATATTCGGAAGTGATGGCGCTTTTTCTGCAGCAAGACTTACTCATCAATTGCAACACAACAGATTTCAATATGATCAATACTACATTGACTTCGGCTATAAAGAATTAACGATTCCGGCAGGAGAAAATGGTTCTTTTTTGATGGAGAAAAATGCACTTCATATTTGGCCGAGAGGGAATTACATGTTGATAGCTTTACCAAATATAGATGGCAGTTTCACGTGTACTTTATTTTTTCCATTCGAAGGTAACCCCTCTTTTGAATCGTTGAAAACCCCTGAGCAGGCAAGAGCTTTCTTCGATAAAACCTTTGCAAATGCTTCTGCATTGATGCCCGATTTGGAAAAAGAATTCTTTACTAATTCTACGTCTTCATTGGTTACCGTAAAATGTTTTCCATGGATCAGAGAAGATAAATTTGCTTTGATTGGTGATGCAGCTCACGCAATTGTGCCCTTCTTCGGACAAGGTATGAATTGCGGCTTCGAAGACTGTTCCGTTTTAAATCAATTAATTACAAAACACCAGCATAACTGGAAAGAAATTTTAAATGAATATCAAACTTTAAGAAAACCTGACGGCGATGCGATTGCAACTTTAGCCCTAAATAATTTTGTAGAGATGAGAGATAAAGTGGCTGATCCTGTTTTTCTTTTGCAAAAAAAGATTGAAGCTCATTTCAATGCAAAGCATCCTGATAAATGGACGCCTGCATATAGCTTAGTTACTTTTAGTCCAGAAGTGAGATACAGGGAGGCTTTGAGCAGAGGACTTCAACAACAAGCGATTATGGATGAAGTGATGCAAACAAAGGATATTGAATCGATTTGGGATAGTGAGGAGGTGGAGAGGATGATGTTGGAGAGGATTAATGTTTAAAAGACCTCACCCCCAACCCCTCTCCTGAAAGAGAGGGGAGCATTGAGAAGCATCCAACAAATCAATCTCTGCGAAACTTTGCGTTCTTCTTTCTCTGCGGCAAAAAAATCTAAAATGCAGAGAGAACAACAAACAACAAACTACAAACAAATAAACTTCTCCGATAGGAGTTCCGCCCATTTCGCATACTCTTTCCCTGAAGGATGTAATTTATCTTCTGCAATAAATTCTTCTAAATGGCTATCGGCTCTTTGTGAAGTGGTGATGTCTATGAAATGGCAATGATGAGCCAATGTAATTTCTTTGCAGGCATTGTTATAGTCATCTATTTCTTTGGCAATTAATAGAATGTCTCTGTCTGCAGCGAAAGGCGTTTTTCCCCAATCGGGAATGCTGATTACAAAAACATGTTGAGAATTTCCTCCGGCAAATACGATGGCTTTATTTAGCAACGCTTCAAACTCGGGTTTAAAATTTTCTGCACTTCTGCCTCTGTATTGATTGTTGACGCCAATGAGTAAACTCACAAAATCATATTGAGGTAAAAAGGTAGTTGCTGAAATTTGTGCAGACAATTCATCTGTTGTCCAGCCGGTTTTAGCAATGATTTCAGGCGAAAGAAACTGGTGTTGGTTTCCAAAATAATTTCTTAAAAGCTGAACAGTTTGACAAGGAAAGGATTCATGCAAGGGCACTTGCTCTCCTATCGTGTAACTGTCGCCTAATGCGAGGTAGGTATAAGTCATGTTGCAATTTAGGGAATTGTGCGCTTTTGTAAATCATCAAAAATTCTTCCCCTCTGAAAATTCAGAAGGGAAGAAGATTGATTTTAAAGTTTTATTGCACGGATGGTTTTATTTGTTTTGCCTTGCATAATTTCTACCATGTACACACCCGATTTTAAATCGGTACCAAATGAAATAGTTTCCATTGAATGAGCCAACATCGTCTTCACTACTCTACCCTGCAAATCCATGATTTTGATGATTGCCTTTTCCTGAGATCCACCATTCAAATTCAAATTGAAATTTAAAGTGGTTGGATTGGGATACAATTTGGTTTGTAAACTTTGGCTTTCTGATATAAGTGCAATTTTAGTTCCTGTAGCACATGCCGTATGCGTGAGCGCCTGTGTTTTAGCCGTTCCTGTAACACCACAAGCAGTTTGACCTTTAACTGTTAATGAGCCACCTATATATCCCGTATTGAAACTAACGGTTATGGTTGAACTATCTGCTGCTGCACTTACTATTGTTGTGTAATTGGGTTTTGTCCAGCGATAAACTGAAGCTACTCTTTGTGCAGTAGTTGGAGCTGGAACAAAAACGGTGTAGGTAATTACATTTCCAATACATGCATTGTATAATCCTGTACTTGATACTATACTGGTTGGAGTTGGAGGTAAATATTGCAGCGTAACTGTTTTGGCTGTTCCCGCAATACCGCATGCCGACTGCGCTTTAGCACTAATACTGCCGCCGATAAATCCTGTGTTGTATAATATTGTTACGCTCGAACTGTCTGCAGTAGCCGAAGTGATGGTGGTATAATTGGGCTTTGTCCATCTGAATACAGACACCGCAGATTGTGTTGATGTAGGTGTTGCTGCTGCAGCGGAATAGGTTACAAAATTTCCAATACAAGGTGTGAAATTGTTACCACTGGCCACTATTGATGTCACCGCTGGTGGAGCCAAAATTGCTGACAATGCTACTGTTTTAGCCACTGTGGTACTGCATGCTGAAACTGCTTTTACCGAAATGGTATCCTTGGTGAAATTTGATAAGAACGTTACAATTACCGCTGTATCATTTACACCCAATGGATTTACGTGAGTTAAAGTGGCATTAGTTCCTCTTGTTAATGTCCAGTTGTAAGAAGTAGCATAGGTAACCTTTTTAATGCGATAAACTGCTGATGATACGCCACATACATTGGTAACGGCTGCAATAGACACAGGCGAAAATTCTTTTTGAATGGCTGCCGGTGCAGTTGGCACTCTCTTGTAAACTGTTAAGGTACGTGCTGTACTACTGCTGCCACAATAATTCGAAGCTTTTACGGTTATATTGCCAGACACAAAACTACGACTAAACCTTACCGATATAACAGTATCTCCCTGACCCGACAATAAGATAACTCCTGTTGGTACTGTCCAGGTATATGTTGTTGCATTGGCAACTTTATTGGTTTTATAAGTTACAGGAACACTTGCCGTATCTGATCCGATAGACTCACAAACATCAACTGGGCCACTGATCGATAATGGTGTTGTAGGCGCTGCACTCGATACTGTAATCTTTACACTGTCTTTACAACTGCTGATGCCATTGCTAACTGTGCAATAATAAGTGGTGGTGGTGGTAGGAGAAACTGTAATGGTTGGTGTGGTGGCGCCGTTTGACCAACTATAGGTAACATTTCCTTGATTGTATATTTGTTGAATTTCTGATGTAGATAATACACGATTATAAATAATCATATCGTCAAGTTTACCATTCCAAAAATATTGATACGGCGAAGTAGCATTCATTGATTTTCCTATTCTGCATATTCCGCTAAGGGTAATATTTCTAGGGCTAGTTGGTGCGACTATCTGATCATTAGTTACTATTCGTGAACCATCAAAATACCATGTCCCTATACTATCAGCACTTGGCTTAGTAAATAATACGTGATGCCAACAATTGAAATATCTCGATGAATCTAGAGAACCTCTATTGGCTCTATTCCTCCAATCATTAGATATTAATTGAGTTTGATTAGAATTGCTTGTCATCAAGAAATTACAAGATTTACCATTATCACTATCTGTATTATCATTAGAACCATATGATAAAATAGAACACCATGAATTGTTTGCTGGCACATTGATAAAAATCCAAGAAGAAAAAGTGTAAGCGCTTATCCCCTGAGGAAAATTATTGTCTGACAATTGAATGTAGTCACTATTACCATTGAAATAATAAGAACTATTGCCCTTATTATTTCTGTCAGCAGTTAACATTGCGCCATTAACCACCCCATTATTCCCATTTCCACTTTCATCATTGGCGTTGCCATTAAATGGCCAATAACCTACTAAACCATTTTTCAAATTTGAAGGCAATAAATTATATGCAGACGATACCGAATTACCACTAGCCGTTAACGTTACACTTCCACCACAAATAGTAGTATCGTTGTTGATGATGTTTGCATTTACAATACTAACAAACACACTGTCTTTAGCCGAACAATTTCCATTGCTTACCGTACAAGTATACCAGCCCGTTTCTGTAACTGTAATCATTGAATCTGCTGAACCTGTATTCCAGGCATAACTTGCAAAGCCACTACCGGCATTGATGATTGTTGATGCACCGCAAGCTTTAATTGTATCCAATCTTAAGAAATTGGTTTTAATACTGTCCACTCTGATGATAATGCTTGTTGAATTGGAGCATTGTCCTGCTGATGGTGCAAACGTATAAATTGTAGTTGTAGTGGTGTTAATTACTGCTGGGCTCCAGCTTCCGTAAATACCGTTTGTAGATATAGCAGGTAATGTAGATACAGCTGCTCCGTTGCAAATTACCGTTGGCAAATTAAATGTTGGTGTAGCGTTAGGCATTACCGTTACCGCCACCGTTACTGAAGAAGCACATT
>CALQJK010000100.1:0-6980 GCA_943330875.1 Chitinophaga pinensis | reverse complement strand
TTCTTTTGCCCAGTGAATATGAAAGTTTCGGACTCGCGGCTCTTGAAGCTATGGCGGCTGAAGTTCCCGTCATTTCTACAAATGCTGGAGGGTTGCCGGAAATTAATATCAATGGCGTTACTGGCTATATGAGTAATGTTGGAGATGTTCATGAAATGAGTGAAAATGCAGTCCGAATATTATCTGATGAATCAACCTATCTGACTTTCAAGTCTAATGCCTTAGCACAAGCAAAAAAGTTTGGTATTAATAAAATAGTGCCGAAATATGAAGCCCTGTATAAAAGTTTAATAGTTTAAGTTTTAATACTCTCCAAACCAATCAACCCATCAACCCATCACCTCCTCCTCAACCATTTCTCCGGATCGTAATTACTCGACTCATTGCTGATGTAAAAATCAATTGCACCGATTCCATCAAAATTGGAAGCGACTCTTCCCAAAGTTTGACCTGTTCTAATATCCTGTCCTTTTTTAACAGTAACGCCAGTCAAATTGCTATAAGTGGTAAAATATCGACCATGCTGAATAATCACCACTATCATGTCTTCTACCGGCTGAACAGCACTTACCGTTCCATCAAATACCGCTTTTACTGATGTGCCAATGTCAGAAGATATGGTTACTGAGGTGACGTCCATAATAGTGCCGCTTGGCAAGGAGTTGGTGCCATAATGCATCAGCACAATGCCTCTGTCTAACGGCCATGGCAAGGAGCCGCGATTTTTTTCAAAGCTTGCATTGAGTGCTATGTTATCAGCATTCAACAATACACTCTCAGATCTTGCAGGGGCAGTTGTTTTTACAGGAGTTATTGGCACAGATTTTACTGGTGTATTGGGCTTATCTCCAGTGGAAGATTTTTCCGCTTTTTCTGCTTCTTTTCTTAATCTTTCTTTCTCTGCTGCAGCTTTTGCTATGGCTTCTTTTTTGGCTTCCTCCTGAGCACGTTTAATGGCTGAAGCTATCGCAGTATTTACCTTCTGCATTTGTTTCTGCTTGGCTGCAATTTGCTTGTTCAATTGTTTGCCCTGTTTTTTTAAATCCGCTATGATTCGATCTTTTTCCTTTTGCTGGGTTTGAAGAATGCCCATTTCCTTACTCTGTACATCCAAAACTTGATTCTTCTCTTGTTTGGTTTCACCTAGATCAACGATTCTGTTTTTTCTTAATTCCTGAGTTCGGGTAATGTTATCCCCTTGCATTTCACGATAGGTTCGATAACTTTTTAAATAAGTAATCCGCTTGATGGCATCATTAAAATTAGAAGCAGAGAAAATGAAATTTAAAAAATCATAACTGCTCCTGTTCTTGTAAGCATAAATCATACTTTTAGCATACTCTTGTTTCAACGTATCCAAAAGCCGATTGTACCGACGGATGTCTTTAGAAATCACAAACATGCTATTATCAAGCCTGTCGAGATCTCTGTTGATATTGTCAATAACCCGGTCTTGTAAATTAACCTTTCGCGAAATAAGGTTGAATTGAAGTAAATTTTCTTTAGTCTTGACCTTATTGCTATTTAGAAGATTTTCGGTTTCTTCTATTTCTTTTTTCAACTGTAATCGTTGCTTTTCAAGCTCTTCCCTGGTTTGGGGCTGAGCAAAAGTTGTCAGCGAAAGGGTCATAAAAAGAAAAGTAACCAGAATAATTCTTGTCATGTATAGGATTTAAGAACAGGTTGATTTATATTTTTAGTCTAACTGATTTTGTTATAATAGGCAGACAAAAATACAACCCCCACCTGAATTATAACTCACAATTATTTTCTTTTGTAATTTTTGGGGAGATTAAATCCCATCGACACCTCTTTATTGAAATCGTATTGTTTGTAATTAAGCTTGACATTCAATTTATTTTTTTCCGCAACATCAATTTCTCGATACGTTGAAAATAGAAAGCCATTGTAATTTTGATAATCGCCATAAGTGATTTGTGCTGTTCGGCTTCTCGCAGCATCTACATCGTCCATCTTGCTGTGCAGCATTAATTTGTTATCAGAAGAAAGAGTAAGTAAATTTTTAAAGAATTTGTCTATAGTAGAAATGGCAATATAATTCTCAAAAGTCTTGTATGAGGAAATACTATCACTTACAAAAATTGGATTACCCACAATTAAATTCTCTACTGTTTTATAATCAAAAGGGATTTCGGTTACTTCTTGCAAATAATCCAGCGAACGAAGTTGAATTTCTTTTTCCTGTTTGTTGATTAAAAAAACACTGTCTTTGGTAATCAACACCCTGAATACTTCTACATTCAAAAATGTTGCGGATAATGAAATCCAGATGGCAGAATCTTTTATAATTTTTACAACGGCAGTGATATCCGGATTTTTTCCATTCTTACCCGATGATTCTACTTTTATTTTCGCATTGAAAGTAGAAAAATTAATTTCATGCTTTCTGAATTCAGTATAGGCATCTTTAATTATTCTTATAGAATCTGCCGCATTTTTTTGAGCAACTAGAGAACTATTGGGTTTAGTCGAAATGGCTTTATTTATTTTTTTTGTAGTAGTGCATCCAATTGTCAACAATATGATGATCAAGCTGCCTCCTGTAAATATTTTGTTTCCCATAGTAATATTGATATTCGATTTTATTTTCCAGTGTGACCAAATCCTCCGGCTCCACGTTTGGTTTCATCAATTTTGTCAACAAGATTAAATAGGGCTTTTTCTGTTTTTGCTACAACCATTTGTGCAATTCGGTCATTATTTTGAATGACTTGATTTTCATTACTTAAATTGATAAGCAACACTTTTATTTCACCTCTGTAGTCGCTGTCGATAGTACCAGGTGTATTCAGACAAGTTATGCCTTGCTTTAATGCCAAACCACTTCTGGGTCTGATTTGTATTTCAAAGTTGTCAGGAAGTTCTACAAATAATCCTGTGGGAATCAAGGCCCTTTCCATTGGCTGGAGTGTTACAGGGTCATTTAAAAACGCTCTGATATCCATTCCAGCAGATCCTACAGTAGCATATGCAGGAAGTTCATTTACTGAAAGATTAATAATATTAATGCTTATGGCTTCCATTGGTATTTATGATGCTTGTTTTAATAAAACGGTGGCATACGCAACGAGTCCCTCTTCTCTGCCCACAAAACCCATTTTCTCTGTAGTAGTTGCCTTTATTGAAATGTCTGTGATAGCTATTTTTAAAATTGTGGAAATAGCTTGTTGCATTGATGGAATGAAGCCTGCAATCTTAGGCGCCTGCAAACATAAAGTACTATCTATATTTACAACCTCGTATCCTTTTGATTGTATCAATTCGAAAGTACGTTGCAATAATATTTTGCTGTCAATATTTTTATAGTCATTATTGGTATCGGGAAAATGAACGCCAATATCTCCCAAACACAAAGCACCCAAAAGGCCATCGCAAATAGCATGAAGCAATACATCTCCATCGCTATGACCAAGTGATCCTTTATGATGAGGTATGCAAACGCCGCCAATCCAAAGACCTCTGCCTTCTGCCAGCTGGTGAAAATCTACTCCGGAACCAATTCTGTATGACATGGTATTTGAGGTTTAATAGGTTTAATAGGTTCAATAAGTTTAAAGGTTGATTTTATATTAGCCCACGGTTTAAACCGTGGGCTAATATTTGGAATTAAAGCTCTTGAACCTTTTTTCAAACCTTTGAAGCAACAATTAGATTGCAAAAATAAAAAAGCGTTTCCGGTTAAAGAAACGCTTTTTCATAATGTTATTAAAAATTATTTAGCCAAATCAAACACTAAGCTGAAACGCAATGTATTTGAAAGTGGATTGCGACTTACTCCAGAACCAGAAGGTAATAGGTAAGAGAAGTTTAATCCATAAGTATTATATTTTAAACCAGCGCCTAAAGTAAAGAATCTACGATCTCCTTTTTGCTTATTTTCATTGAAATATCCAGCTCTGAAAGCAAACTGGTCTTTGTACCAATATTCAGCACCAACAGCAACAGCAATTTCTTTCATGTCATCACCATCACCTAGAGAGCTGAACCAGCTAGATACTACGCTCTTGGTATGATAAGAAACCATTGCTAAAGAATCTCCAGAACTTGGAGGCGTTGGTACCAATAATTTATTCAAATCCAATGCAAAAGTAATTTTACTATCTGCATCAAAAACTTTGTTGTAAGCTACACCTAAACCAAGGTTAGCAGGAATATAATCTTTTTGGTTTGCATTACTTGTGTAAGAGATTTTAGATCCCAAATTGCTTAATGTAGCACCATAATCAAAACCGTTTCCACTTGCATTAGTTCCTTTGTAGTAGAAATGAACATCTCCTGCTACTGAAGTTCCAGCTTTGTATGTTGTACCATTAATATCACCACTCGCTAAACTAGAATTGATATATCTTAAGGCAATACCCAATCCCATTTTTTTAGACAATTTTCTGGAATATCCTGCATCAAATGCAAATTCACGAGGGCGGAAAGATTTAATAGGAGCACCTCCAGCATCTGTAAAATCAATATTTCCCAAACTAAAATATCTCAATGAAGCAGATATAGCTTGTGTTTCATCTAATTGATGGTAACCTGCTAATGCTACAAAATAAACATCATTTAATTTTAAGTCGCTCAACCATGGAGTATACGATAATGATATACTCGTTTTTTGGGCTGCAAAAGGAGTTTTTCCTAAATTCCAAAATGATGAGTTTGCATCTGCTGAAGTAGCGATACCTACATCTCCCATAGCTCCGGCTCTTGCGTCAGGTGAAATACGTAAAAAAGGGACAGCAGTTGTTACTACATTGATGGCATCTGTTTGTGCCTGGCTCGCAGTAATAGACCCTGCTAATAATAAAACTATAGCAGATAGTTTAATAGTTACTTGTTTCATGCTAATTTAATTGTCTTGGTTAGGTAGAGTTTTTCTCTATAGTTGAATACTTTTTTTATTAAACAGGGTGTAAAAATAGCTGATTTATTGAAATCACCAAGATTTTTTTAAAACTTCCTTAAAAAACTTGAAATTACTCTTTAATTATTCCTTTTGCCTGTTAAGGCTTCCAAAACGATAGGTTAGATTTTATATTGCCTGTTTGGTGGATAAAACTTAAAGGTTTTTATTAAGACAAGAATAGAAATAAAAATGTTGCTTGTTAATAAAATAATAAAACATGCTTATTTTTTTTGCAAAATTGAGGTTGGTTCAAAGTAAAGTTTATATATTCGCGGATATTGTGAGCCAACTGTTTACAATAAACTATAAAAGCTTTCGTTAACCAATTTGCAAAAAGGATGCACATGCAGAAAACAATGAGTCTCAAGAACATTTTAATCGTATCATTAACTACCGTAATCTTAATCTCCTGCTCTGGGGGTAAGAAAAAGGCGCAATCGTCTGTAACCGGATGGAATTACGATGACAAGAACATGGGGAATTTCCATGTTACCAAAATTAAATACCCTAAAGCTGGACCTGGTCTTGTATTTGTTCAAGGTGGTTCATTCGTAATGGGTGCGAAAGAAGAAGATGTTATGGGTGATTGGAACAATACTCCACGTAGGGTAACCGTTCCTTCATTTTTTATAGATGAAACAGAAGTGGCTAATGTGCATTACAGAGAATATTTGTATTGGTTGGAAAATACGTTCAATTTCGATACTGCAATCGTTAGAAAAGCTTTACCAGATTCACTTTGCTGGAGAGAAGAGTTGGCGTACAATGAGCCATATGTAGAGTTTTATTTCAGGTATCCATCTTACAACTATTACCCAGTTGTAGGTGTTAGTTGGCAGCAAGCGTATGATTTCTGTATTTGGAGAACAGATCGCGTAAACGAACTTACCCTTATTAAGAAAGGATATTTGAAAAAAGATGCTGCAAAAAAAGAGATGAAGGGTGCTGGTGCAGATGGTTCCTTTAATACAGATGCTTATTTAACTAACCCAGATATGATTCAGGGAAAGGCAAAACCAAAACAATCAACACTTAAAGATATTAATAACAAGCCAAGAAGTACGGTTCGTATGGATGATGGTGTACTTGGCATGAGCTATCGTTTACCAACAGAAGCTGAGTGGGAATATGCTGCATATGGCTTGGTTGACCAGAATCCTTCTCCTCGTAAAAGCGAAAGCAAAAGTGGAGAGGAATTACGTTCTAACCAGTTACTATACTCATGGAGTAAAAATATCAATGGTTTGAGAGACAACAGACATGGTACATTCCAAGGCAAATTCCTAGCTAACTTCAAGCGTACCAGTGGAGATAATATGGGTGTTGCAGGAGGATTGAATGATCGTGCAGCGATACCTGGAAATGTAAAAGCTTTTTATCCTAACGCGTTTGGCTTGTATAATATGTGTGGTAATGTGAGTGAGTGGGTTGGTGATGTGTACAGACCTTTAACTCCTGTTGACGGACAGGATTTCAACTACTTCCGTGGTAACAGATTTCAGAAGTTTTACAAAAACAGCAGTGGAGAATACGAGAGAGACAGCATGGGCCGTTTAAAGAAAGTTGACATCTCTGATGAAGAAGTAAAAAACAGAACTAATTACCAACGTAATAATGTAATCAACTATTTGGATGGTGATTCAGCCAGTGGTTCTTCATATGGTTATGGTTCAACTACACTGATTAGCGATCAATCAAGAGTAATAAAAGGCGGTAGTTGGAATGACAGAGCTTATTGGTTAACTCCAGGTTCTCGTCGTTACATGCAAGAAGATCAAGGGGCAAGCACAGTAGGTTTCAGATGTGCGCAGAGTTATCTTGGACCACCTGAAGGACCAGGATTCCAAGAAGGAAATATCTTTGGAAAAAGAAAACAGAAGAGCAAATCAAAAAGAAAATAAATTATAAAAAACCTCCGATACTTCGGAGGTTTTTTATTTAGGGCAATATCCTTCCTTTAATTAAATAGTAGTACATACAAAAAAATGTTACGTATGTCCGCATGAATCACGTGAAATACAATCAGAGTGATTCTATCCTTTCGTTCAAACTTCAAATT
>CALQJK010000099.1:0-7027 GCA_943330875.1 Chitinophaga pinensis | reverse complement strand
CATTCCACTACTAACATGAATATGTGTATTAGGACGAGCTGTATTAAATCTAAAGTTTCTTAATAACTCGAATCCAAAAACAGGAATCTTCTTTTCTTTCATCGCGTCTACAAAAAGAAAAAACCAATTGTTACGCAATACATCTACGCCTCTTAAAACAAGCGCCTGGTTATCTAATTGTCTTACAAACATGGAATGCAATCCCTCCAGCTCCTGTATGAATTTTTCTTCTGCTTTTTTATTGCGGTGAATTACTAATATTTTATCGCCATCAGGAAGTGTAATGGTATTTCTATCAGATGGCTTTGTATCAAAACCATTATAACCAAAAATTGGCTGGAATAAAAGATAGTCGCCTTTTTCAATGAGTTGGAGTTTTATTTCCGGTGTGCCTCCTTTTATTTCTTTTATTAAGCTTTTATCAAAATCAACCTGGTATTCTCTTGTCAAGGGCAGAATAATTTCCTGCATCGTTTTCGACCAATCAGCTTTTGTTAATTTCACATTTCCCTGCTGTAAAAACTTTTCTGCCTGAATAATATCTTCTGTTTTATTCCAGGTATACAATACATCATCATTTAAAAAAACCAACATGCTATTGCATTCGTTCTTGTGGAATGGAATAGTTTTATTCCCCACTTTTACCATACAAACCAACTCTAGTTTTCCACCATCAGCCAATACTTTAAATACTGGCGACATGAATTGATCACTTAATTCAATATCTTTTAAATTAGACGTGATGAATTTTTTTGGAGCTGGTAAATTAAAAATGAAATTATTTTGGGTTTCTTCTTCAAATATTTTTTTAAGCTTGGGGTGTAAATATTCTGCGATTAATGATTTTGTTTCTTCTGGAAGATCTTCACCTTCGTTTTGAATAATATTATCCCAGATACCACTAAATGGCGAATTTCTGTTGAGGTATTTATTAATCTCTGTGGCTTGTAATTTTCTTATTTGTTGAAAAAACATTTTATCGCCTTCGCTAAAAAGCTCTGTGTTCACAAATTTGGTAAGATCCAGCGATTCTGCTTTGTTGATATATTTCCTGTTTTCTTCATCAGCATCTCCCTGAATGGCATCGATAATAAATCCAGGATATTGTTTAGCATTAAAATTAAAAACAAGTCCTAGTTTTTTAAATGACTTTTCTTTTATTACAAGCTCTTCCTTAACAGGCAGGTTTTGCAATACTGCGGCAGAATAGGATTTAGCAGGTTCTTGTGGCATTGATGCAACCCTCTTTATTGATGAATCAAGAACTTGCAAAAAAGGTTTTCCTTCTTTGTATGCAAATTCAAATTTTCCAGAAAGGTCATCATTCAAACTATATCCATAAATCTGCAATAATTTATTTTTTTCCTTATCCCAATTTCTGATACTATCAAAATAATTAGGGCCAAAAGCATTTAATAATTGTAAGAGCAGCAGTATTTTGTGTTCGCAAAGTGGGTGAGATGTTTCTGCACAAGTACAAGAGGTGTCAAAGTTTCTCTCTTCATTTTTCTGAATGACCAACGGGTAGGTATTCCCTCCGTATTTCAACTCCGCTTCTACACGCTCGTCATCCGCTTTTAAAATAACGGCTTTGGAGATATGTGATATTTTTTCTGCGTCTTCATAAATTGCAGTAGAACTTAGCATTTTAATGGTTCTCAGGTCAATGTTTTTCATTTTGGCAACCGTATGATACTGGTTGTATTGAATCACACCTATTCCCAACATGTTCTTGTCCGCCATATCTTGCAAACGAAATAACGCTGCCGATTCATGCCTGCAAATATCCCCCATATTATAAGGACAAGAGCACCTCAATGACATCAATTTTGGATCGATATATTTTTGTACATAAACTTTGTAAAATGTAGCATAACTATCATCTTTAACCCGAAACACAATACTACTCAACAATTCATCATGTTCGATAAGTTCAACGAATCCGGAACCATGTATTTTTTTGCCACGACGAATAACTTCCTCGGTGCCGTTATTATAGATATGCTTAATGATATGCGGTAATGCCAAAACAATATTACTTTTAAATGAAGCCTTGAGAAAAGGGCAATTTGCAAAAGTAAAGGAAAATAACTCAGCTAATTATTATAAAATGTAAGATTGTGGAGAATTATTATTTTATCCTCGAATAAGTTTGCCTTCTTTATAAATAGGTAAAACCGAAGCCGTATTTGCTGTAAGGCAATGTTTAATATCCTTTTCCAGTCCATATGAAGAAAGCCTTTGGTAATGTGATGCTTGTTTTGTTTTCATAAATTCAAACAAATCAGGGGAGGCTTCATTATATAATCCTTCTGCTATTTTTGAAGAATCACAATTAATGCTGAAATGTGATTTTACTTTATCAATTACAGCTCCGGCGAAAAGCATGTCTTCTATATTTATTCGATCCTTCCAGGCCGCGCAGGCTAGTAATACAGGTTTGTTTTTTTTAATTAAAAAATCAGCAACAGCATCAAGGTTGGCAAAAGATCCTGTAATGATTTCATTGGCACCATTGGCTAATGCCATGTGTAATAATTTCGTTCCATTTGTTGTTGTTAATACCAGCGTCTTCCCTTTTATAAAAGACTCTGGATATTCAAATGGAGAATTACCGTATTGAAGACCTTCGGCCACTTTTCCGTCTCTTTCGCCTGCGGTAATGGCACCCATTTGTTTTCCTATACGAATGCAATCGTTTACACTATCTACGGGAATAATTTCCTTCGCACCATTATAAAGAGCAGCAGCAATCGTTGATGTTGCCCGTAACACATCAATTACTACAACAACGCTTTGGGTAATATCATACAGGTTTAATAATGCAGGCGATAACGAAGTAAAAAGAACGGGGATTTTATTTGATTTCGGCATTTAGAGAGACTATAGAACGATTTAAAAATGTTGTTATTCGAAAGGCATTTTTACAACCTTTGCTTTTAGTTTATTGTTGCGGATAGTAATATAAATTTCATTTCCTAGTGTTGCCTGTTTTACAGCTACATATCCCATTCCTATGGCTTTTCCCAATGAAGGCGACTGTGTTCCCGAAGTTACTTTTCCAATTACGGAACCTTCGCTATCTGTGATGTCATAATCATGCCTGGCAATACCCTTGTCTATCATTTCAAAACCAACCAGCCTTTTGGTTACGCCATTGTTTTTTTGATTTTCAAAGATTTCACGCGAGGTGAATTGTTTGGTGAATTTTGTAATCCATCCTAAACCCGCTTCAATTGGAGAGGTGGAATCATCAATATCGTTTCCATAAAGACAAAAGCCCATTTCTAAACGTAAGGTATCTCTTGCACCAAGACCAACGGGTTTTATTCCAAAGGATTCTCCAGATGTAAAGATTGCATTCCAAATAATATCGGCATGATTGTCTTTATCCTCAAAATAAATTTCAACTCCTCCGGCGCCTGTATAACCTGTTGCGCTAATCAACACATTATCTATTCCGGCGAGCTTTCCTTTAACAAAAGTGTAATACTTTAGATTTAGGATATCCATTTCCGTTAGCGCCTGTATCACTTTTGTTGCTTGTGGACCTTGTACAGCCAAAAGCGCTGTTTTTGAAGATGTATTATGTATCTCTGCTCCATTACAATTTTGACTTGTGATCCAACTCCAGTCTTTGTCTATATTTCCTGCATTTACCACAAGCATATAAGCCTTGTTTTCTTCCACACAATACACAAGTAAATCGTCTATTATACCACCGTTGCTATTTGGTAAACAACTATACTGAATTTTTCCGTTTGTTAATTTAGAAGCATCGTTACTGGTTACCCTTTGTATTAAATCTAAAGCATGAGGCCCTTTTACAATAAATTCTCCCATATGGCTCACATCAAAAACGCCCACATTTTTTCTAACGGCAAGATGCTCGTCATTTATTCCTGTATAGGATATCGGCATGTTAAATCCTGCAAATTCAGCCATCTTGGCGCCTAATGCTATATGCTTTTCTGTAAATGGAGTGGTTTTCATTTTTAAATATTTGTTGGCAAATGTATATCAAAAATACCGCTCTTAAATTTTATGCTTATTTCAACAATTGATAAATAAGAAAACTACACAAATAAGCCAACCCTGTCATATAGGCCAATTGTATCATTGGCCACGTCCAACTGCGGGTTTCTCTTTTTACAATCACGATGGTACTCATGCATTGCATGGCAAGTACGTAAAAAATAAGTAACGAAAGTCCCGATGCAAGGGTATACGTTTTTGAGCCATCTTCCTTTACTGCTGCTGCCATCTTATCTTTTAGTGTACTGCTTTTATTATCGGCATTATCGCCAACGCTGTAAAGAGTTGCCATTGTACCCACAAAAACTTCTCTCGCCGCAAATGATGTAATTAAAGCAATACCAATTTTCCAGTCATATCCCAACGGTGCAATCACCGGCTCAATCGTTCTACCCAAATGTCCTGCAAAAGAATTTTGTAGTAATTCGGCATTTTTTTGCTTCGTGAGTAAAAGAGAATCTGCCGGATGTTGTTGAATTTTAAACAAATAACTTGTTTTGATTTCTTGCATTTTTTTAGGAGGACCAAACGTACTTAATCCCCACAACAATAAACTAATCAGCATGATTACCTTCCCTGCATCAAAGACAAATATTCTTGCTTTTTCATACATGGTGTAAAACATATTCTTCCATCTTGGGCTTCTGTAAATCGGCAGCTCTAAAATGAAAAAGCTTTTTTCTGTTGATGTAATAAACCACTTCATTACCCAGGCAACCAACATAGCCATTGTTGTACCAAAAAGATACAGACACATCATAACCATTCCTTGTAAACTGATAAATCCAAGATATATTTTTGAAGGAATGACCAACGCTATTAATATAGTATATACAGGAAGTCTTGCACTGCAACTCATTAACGGTGTAATCATTATCGTCAATAAACGTTCTTTTTTATTTTCAATATTTCTTGCACTCATAATTGCAGGTACTGCGCAAGCAAAACCACTAATCATGGGCATTACACTTTTTCCATTTAAACCGGATTTACGCATAAGCTTATCCGTTAAAAAACTGATTCTTGCCATATAGCCACTATCTTCCAGAAGCGTAATCAAACCAAACAATATCATAATCTGCGGCACAAAAATCATTATGCCACTTAGCCCTGCCAAAAATCCATTAATAAATAAATCACTTAGCCAATTAGCAGCAAGATGTTCTGACAGCCAACCTCCCATTAATCCAAAGCCCCATTCAATAAAATCCATTGGATACCTGGCCATCCAAAAAACACTTTGAAAAAGAAAAAACAACACAACAGATAGTATTAAATATCCCCAGGTGCGGTGCAATAAAATTTTGTCTATTTTTTCTGTGAGTAAATATTTTTTTAAGGGGTTTGTTTCTTCAACAGCTAATTGCATAATATGCTTGATACGCGCGTACCGCTGCATGATTTCTTCTGCTTGTGTCTTTGTTGAATTGAATTTATTTCTGATTTTTATTTCCTCAATTACCGCTGCATCTTTTTTAGAAAGAGAAAACTGTTCATGATTAATTAAGTAATGAATGGCTTTGTAACTACTAAGTTCTGGGAAAATTTGTCGGACTTCTTCTATCGCTTTTGGCGCCAACATTGAACTGTAAATAAATTCGGGCGCTGCTTTGGCATTCCGATCCAATATTGTTTCTTCTATCGTTTTTTTTAACGCGTCAATACCTTTGTTTTTTCTTGGGTTAACTACAACAATCGGAACGCTTAATTCTTTTTCCAAAACCCCAATATCTATTTTAATTCCTTTTTGTTTCGCGATATCCATCATCGTTAATACAACAACAACAGGAATCTTTAAATCAATAATTTGGGAACAAAACAATAAATTTCTACGAAGATTACTGGCATCAACTGCAAGCAGAATCATGTCAGGAACAATCAACTCGTCTTGTTGTAAGAGGACTTTGTAAGACACCCACTCGTCGGCTCTTTTAGGATAAAGACTATAAGTGCCTGGTAAATCTATAAAGTTGGCGGTAAGCTGGTTGGAGATTTTACATAACCCTGTTTTTTTATCAACAGTCACACCCGGAAAGTTGCCAACCTTTTGTTTTAAGCCAGTTAGTTCATTAAATAACGAGCTTTTGCCGCTATTGGGATTCCCTACTAATGCTATGTTTGTTTGTTGTGCCAACGTTGAAGTCTATGTGAATTTGTTGTGCAAAAATAATAGTAATGAATTTCTTATAGCTTACGAAATAAAGAAAGATAGGAAATCAATCTCTATCTTTATGCCAGTTAAATTAAAAGGTCTTATCGGTAACACATGAAATTAAAAATTGATAACGAACAGCTTGCAGAGGAGTTTTTTGAAAACACTCATCTATTGGGCATTGTAGCTCCTGTAAAAAGTTATCAGTTTATCTGGCATATTAACCAGCAGCTTGGTTGCAATTTTAGATTGAATAATGACATTGAAATTGAATTAAGAAAAAAAACGCGGAATTATTTTTTTGAAATCTATGAACATCAAATTCCGAGAAGCTGCTTATTCTATTACCTCTATCACAATCAATATAATGGTGAATATCTGTTACCCGAATTTAAACACCTGGATTTTTTATGGTTAATTAAGGGAGACGATATGGATAAAGAAGAACTGGATTCACTTCAACAATCCATTCGAAAAATTCCTTCTGTACAACTTGTAAACGAGATGACAAACGAAAAGATAAAAAACAAACAACATTTAATTTTTTAAACACGCTTATGTGGGAAGAAATCAATAACCAGCTTTACAAAAAATTTGTTTTTAAAAATTTTATAGATGCTTTTGAATTTATGAAAAAAGTGGCTCCGCTTGCAGAAAAAATGAATCACCATCCCAAATGGACAAATGTTTATAATGTCGTGGAGGTTTGGTTAAGCACTCATGATGCGGGAAATGTTGTAACTCAAAAAGACTTCGCACTTGCCGAAGCTATTGATGGTATTTGTTAGTTTTTTACTTCTACAGCTTTTTCTTTCTTTGCAGTGATTCTGCCAATTGGTT
>CALQJK010000098.1:0-7128 GCA_943330875.1 Chitinophaga pinensis | reverse complement strand
TTCCTGCAATGTTATATACTTGAGCAGGAGGCGTTTTTAATGAGGAGGTATTCCCATTTCCAAAGTTCCAATTCCAGGTTAATGCTGAAGTGTCTGCAACGATTAATGCTCCATTGAAATTGATGGTTACTCCTGCACATCCGTTTGGCGTTTGTGAAACTCTTGCTTGTGGAGTAGGGCTGATTACTATCGGCAAACTACTTGAAAGACTGTCTACACAACCATGTACAGAATGCACGATTAGTTTTGGTTTAAAATTTCCATTAACAGTATAGTTATGTGTGGGATTTAAAAGAGTTGAATGGCTGCCATCTCCAAAATCCCAGCTGTAACTTATTATGGTATCAGTAGATATGGAAGCATTTGTAAATCTTACCACTCCTGCATCACATATCTTATTAGTGCTAAGAGAAAATAAAGCATTAATATCAAGAACTTTTATGGTGTCTTTTCCTTGTATCGATAAAGAACAACCCGCTGTATCTCTCAATATTACTTTTGGAAGGTATAAGCCTGCTTGTATGTATGTATGAGTAGCAAAAGTATCTGGTGTAACAATCGTGTTGCCATCACTGTAATCCCAAACGATTGAATTTGTTCCATGAGTAATTGCATTGAAATTTACTGTTAATGGAGCGCAACCCAATAATCCTCCGTAGCTTATAGTTCCTGTTGGACCTTTCACCACAATTTTCTTTTGATATACAGAAGTACATCCGCCCTTACTTGTTACCGTTAGTTTAACAATATAGACTCCTGTAATTGAATAAAAATGTGAGGGGTTATCAGTGTTTGTAGATGTTCCATCTCCGAATTCCCATACTTGTGAGATGTAATTTATTGAGGTGTTTGTAAAGGTTACAATCAATGGAGGACATGTGCCGATTGAATCACTTACCGTGAAGCTGGCTAATGGCGTTACAACGCTTATGTAACTTGTTCTTGTCATAGAATCTGTGCATCCCAATGGACTGGTCACCACTAACGTAATGGTATAGCTGCCATTAGATAAGAATTTATGTATAGGGTTTTGAAGAGTAGAAGTTGTGCCATCCCCGAAATTCCATACATAGCTAAGATTACTTCCAGTTGACTGGTTAATAAACCTAACATTACTATTGGGGCATCCTATTGTATCAAGGGTATTAAATTTAGCTTTAGGTTGAGATACCGTTATGAAATTTGATTTTGTGATTTGATGTGAACACCCTTTTGAATCAGTCACAGTAAGGGTTACCGTATAACTGCCTGTATTGCTGTACAAGTGACTTGTGTTTGCGCTACTCATTGTGTCAATATGTCCATCTCCATAATTCCATATCCATTGCACAATTGCATTTCTGCCATCACTTTTAGAAGTGTCAATAAAGTTGATGGTAGTTGAAGCACATATATTGGTTAATGGGGCATTAAAATTTGCTTTTGGACCATTAACCATGATGTATTTATTTTTAATAATAGTGTCTTTACAGCCATTGCGATCTGTTGCAATTAATTTGATGTTATAGATGCCTGATATGTAGTATATTTTTGTAATTGGCGTTCCCGTTCCAGTTGTAACATCACCAAAATCCCATGAAAACCCACTAAAGTAAGATGGTGTAATTCCAATCACGTCAAATGTAGTAGAGGATCCTTTACAAATACTTGTATCACTCGCAATAAAATCAGCATGCTCATCAATCACATAAATGGTACTGGTTTTTGTGTAATCGCATCCATTGGCATTTTGAACATAAAGTGTTACAATGTAAATCCCACTGGTAGCATAAGTATGAACAGGATTTAGATCTGTTGATGTACTTCCATCTCCAAAGTTCCATTCCCAGGTATCCGCGCCAATTGATTTGTTCGTAAATGTTTTAACCAACCTATTGGTACAACTTTTTAGCGTAGTGAAATTTGCAATCGGTGAAGAAATCTGTATGTAGTTATCAATTCTGAAAGTATCCGGACAACCATTATTATAAGCGATCAATTGAACATTCAAATATCCGGTATCAATATAAGTGTGTTGTGGATTTTGAGCCGTTGAAGATGTGCCATCACCAAAAGACCAAAGCCATTGGTCAGCAGAATCTGATGCTGGAGTCAAGTTCGTGAATACTATCGGAACAATTGCACAGGCAGATGTTGGTGTTGCGCTAAAGTTTGGATGTGGTTTAACTCCTGCTTTAACTCCTCTTATGTAAATAACCGTATCTGTACATCCGCTTGCTGTAACAATAATCAAACTAACATCATAAACGCCTTGAGCAAAAATATGTGTTGGGTTTTTAATGTTTGATGTCGTTCCATCACCAAAATCCCAAAAATAACTTACCACGGAATCTCCTCCAATTACAATTGGTGTAAAGTTACATGTTAATGGAGCACAGCCACGTTTAGGCATTTGGCCCACCGTAACAACTGGATATTTTATATTTATGTATTGGTTTTTTGTTATGCTGTTGGTGCAACCAAAAGAAGTGGTGCTGATTAATCCAACTGAGTATGTTCCTTGCATGGTATAAGTATGAACAGGATTCACATCTGTTGATGTAGTGCTGTCGCCAAATGACCATTGGTAGGTAGTTGCATTGCTGCTCAAGTTGGTGAAACTAACTGTTAAGGGTGCTTGACAAGAGGATAAATTGTTTGCAGTAAATTCAGCCACTGGAAGAGGCATAACTACAATAGGTTTTATCAATGAATCAATGCAACTGCCGAAATAATTAATCAGTTTTATTTGATACGTACCTGCAACAGTATATGTTTTCACAGGATTTATCACAGTAGAAGTCGTGCTATCTCCAAAGTCCCAACTTGCTTGTGCTGTTGATGATGTATTTATTATTTGAACTGCTGTATTTACACATACACTATCTGGCATGGTAAACATCGTTGTTGAGTTTGCAATGGTTACCAGATTAGGTTTAATGATGGTATCAACACAACCCTGATCACTTGTAATAATTAACTGAACAGTATAGGTTCCAGGAGTAGTGTAAATATGATTAGGGTTAGCATCAGTTGAAGTAGTGCCATCACCAAAACTCCACAAAAATGACATGGCGTTTGTATTTCTAGTCATTGAGCTGCCGGTAGTTGATAAGTTTTGAAAATTAACCCTGAATGGAACAGAACAACCACTTACTGGACCATTTGTAAATGCAGCCGTTGGCTTATCATTGATGTAAATGAAATTACTGCGGGTTAATGACTGCATACATCCGAAACTGTTAGTTACTTGTAAGGACACATTGAAATTTCCGGAAGCTGTATAAATATGAGTTGGATTTGACAATGAACTAAATGAGCCGTCTCCAAAATCCCATTTCCAACTGATGATGGTTCCGTTAACAGGATTACTTAAATCTCTAAATGTAATTGGTGTAGGTGAACAGCCGCTGTAAACTGATGCTGACATACTCACTGTTGGCTTTGCGTAAACTGTTATATATTGATTTCTAACGATGGAATCAGTCCCTGTGCTGCTTCTTGCGATTAGCTTTACGGTGTATTGACCAGGATTAATGTAAACTACAGAAGGGTTCTGCAAAACAGAGGTCGTTCCATTTCCAAGCTCCCATTTCCATGTTGTTGGTGTTCCTGAAGTTTGATCTGTGAAATTTACCAGAAGTGGAGAACATCCCGTTGTATTGTTGGCTGTGAAGCCTGCTGTTAGTTGCGCCTGGCCTTTAAGGCTTAGGATAGTACTGAGTACTAATACACAACTTGATTTGATCAAGTTAGTTAATTTCATAGGGATTGGCTTTTGCTTTTATGAATTACGACGGTTTACACCGACTTAACATGTATATAAACTGACAAAAAGCAAAAATATTGTGCAGGGAAAAATCTTTTTTTACAAAAATAAAAATTGAGGGCAGGATTTTTTGGTAAATGATTGATAATCAATCACAAATATGTGGCTAGGGAATTAATATTTATTTACATTAATTTAATATAATCAATTAATTATCGTTGATTTTAGGCAATCTATCGGATAATATATTATATAAAATTATAAATTGTTTGATATTTCTTATTTACATAATTAATAAAGTGTTCCGCGTTCAGGGATTCCCCTGTCGCTTTTTGGCATAAATTATCCGAGCTATAGAACCTTCCAAATGGAAAAATATTGTGTTGAAGCCAATTTAAAATTAAATTTGTTTCTCCCTGTTTTAAATTTTCAATGATTTTCTCCTTTTGCTTGTTTATAGTATTCCATAATTGCGCAGCATACAAACTTCCGATGCTATAAGTTGCAAAATATCCAAAACTTCCATGACTCCAGTGTACATCCTGCAGACAGCCACGCTTGTCATCGGGAACAATAACACCCAAATACTTCTCGTAATATTCATTCCAAATACTAGGAATATCTTTTGACTGGATGCTTCCTTCAATCAATTTTTTTTCTATTTCATATCGTATCAAAACATGGAAATGATAGGTTAATTCATCAGCTTCTGTTCGAATCAGTGAAGGGGTTACTTTATTGATTCCATTATAAAACATATCCAGATTTACTTCTTTTAATGGGTTGGGGAAATGCGATTTTAATTTAGGGAAATGGTATTCCCAATAAGATTTGCTTCTTCCAATGCAATTTTCCCAAAGTCTGCTTTGACTTTCATGAATGCTTAAACTGCAGTATTCTCCGAGGGGTAAGCCATATTCGGATTTAGGTAATCCTTGTTCATAAAGAGCATGTCCACCTTCATGAATGCAACTCCAGGTCATGTTGCCAAAATCATTTTCATCGATTCTTGTTGTCACTCTTACATCCTCACTACTAAAATTTGTGGTGAAGGGATGTTCACTGATATCTTGTCTACCTGCTTCAAAATCAAAGTGCATATTTTTCAATAATTCCATTCCGAAATTCCATTGGATATTTTTATCAAAATGGTTCAATAAAAAATCATTATTTACCTGAGGCTGACGCTTGATTTGATTTAATAATGTTGACAGTTGAGGGATTAAAGTAGAAAATAAATTATCCGTAAATGCAACAGTTAATCCAGTGTCATATTCATTCATCATGGCATTGTAAGGATGACCTGAATAGCCCAATAATGCGGCTTCTTCTTTCTTTAAGTCAATAACCTCCTGAAGTGGCTGTTCAAATTTTGCAAAACTGTTTTCGGTTCTGGCGGCAATCCAGGAATGATAACTTTTATTGATGGCTTCTGTAGATTTTCTGACAAAACTTGAGGGTAATTTTTTATTTTTTTGGTAATCGTACCAACTGAGTTCAACATTTCTTTTTTGTCGTTCGCCTAAGTCATTTTTATTCAATAATTCAAGTAGAAGATTTTCGGTTTTTTCCGCTGTAAATTGTTCATGTGCAAGTTCGCTCAAAGTCGCTATTTGCCTGCCTCTTGCCTCATTTCCTTTGATGGGTAAATAGGTTTCTTGGTCCCATTGTAAAACTGCCGCAGCATATTTGATGTCCGCAATTTTTTGTAGCCTGTTTTTATATTCCAGATATAATTGAATTGTAGTTGACATATTTCAGTTTTACTTGTATGTGCAATATAAATGACCATTGATCACAAAAAAAATATCTATTTTTAACTATGACAATTTCAAGCCTCATTTCCGTATTGGAAAAAATAGCCCCGTTGCATTTACAGGAAGAATATGATAATTCCGGATTAATTCTGGGAAACAGTAAAAGTGACTGTTCGGGAGTCTTACTTTCGTTGGATATTACTGAAGATGTAATACATGAAGCGATTTCCCAAAAATGCAATCTGATCATTGCGCATCATCCTATTGTTTTCAAAGGATTGAAAAAAATAAATGGGAATAATTATGTTGAGCGAGTGTTGCTGCTGGCTATTAAAAATGACCTTGCGATTTATGCTTGTCATACTAATTTGGATAATGTCATAAATGGTGTAAATGGCTACATCGCAGATAAATTAGGGTTGGTGAACAGATCAATATTGCTTCCTAAAAACCAGCTCTTGCAAAAGTTGACTGTTTTTGTTCCGGTCTCACATTTAAATGTGGTTGAAGAAGCTTTATTTGCTGCTGGCGCTGGCCGCATTGGAAATTATAGTGAGTGTAGTTTTGTTTCAGAAGGAATGGGAAGTTTTAAGCCAGAAATAAATGCTAATCCTGTTATTGGGCAAATTGGAGTTCGAAATACAGATAAGGAGCAAAAATTAGAAGTGATATTTCCTACTTGGCTTCAAAGTCAAGTGATTAGTGCCATGAAATCGGCTCATTTATATGAGGAAGTTGCATATGAAGTCATTAATTTGGTCAATATTCACCAGGAGATTGGTGCTGGAATTGTTGGTGAACTTCCTGAAGAAACAGGGGAAAGCGATTTTCTAAATAAGATTAATACTGTTTTTCAGACAAAAATCATAAAGCATACTTCTTTTTTAGGAAAAAAGGTAAAAAGGGTAGCCGTCTGCGGCGGGGCTGGTAGTTTCTTGATTCCTCATGCAATCAAGGCTGCGGCTGATTTTTATATTACTGCGGATTTAAAATACCATGAGTTTTTCGACGCGGATAATAGGATTGTTTTGGCCGATATTGGTCATTTTGAGAGCGAACAGTATACAATTGATCTTTTTGCTGATGTTTTAAGGCAAAATTTCCCTAACTTTGCCATCCTTAAAACAGGGGTTAATACCAACCCCGTTCACTATTTTATAAGTTAATTAAGATTATTTAAAAAAGTGGGAAGGGAAAGTTTCATTGGCAAAACAAAAAATAAATCAAATAATATGGCTGCAGTAAAAGAATTTTCGGTTGAAGAAAAATTGTCTTCACTTGTTCGTTTACAAAAAATTGACAGTAAGCTTGATGGCATTCAAGTATTAAAAGGTGAATTGCCCATTGAAGTAAAAGATCTTGAAGATGAAATCGAAGGTCTTCATGCACGTCAAACTCGTGTTGAAGAAGAAATCAATGGTATCCAGGAATTCATTTCCCAAAAACAAGAAGGTATTAAAGTTGCTCAGGGATTGATTAAGAAGTACGACAAACAAAGTGAAAACGTAAAAAATAATCGTGAGTTTGAAGCCATTAATAAGGAAATTGAAATGCAGCAATTGGAAGAAAAACTTTGCGAAAAGCACATTAAAGATGCAACAGAAGAAATTGCTGATAAAGCCC
>CALQJK010000097.1:0-7165 GCA_943330875.1 Chitinophaga pinensis | reverse complement strand
TATAATTGATACTTTTCAGTATTGGCGATTTGGGGATTACAAAAATTACACTTCATTAAAACTTTTGGCCAATGTGATGAAAGTCCCGTCTTCAAAGGATGATATAGACGGAAGTATGGTTGGTCCATTATACTGGGAAACAAATCCTATTCAACATGAAATCAACCTATTAAGAATCGCACAGTACTGTTCTAAGGATGTGATTACCACTGCGAATATTTTACTTCGCTTTGATAATCAAAAAATCATGAACCCGGAAAAAATTATTATCGAAGAGATGAAATCAACTTAACCTTTATTGGATGGGTTGAATACTTCAGTCAATATACTGGCTAATCTAAGACCTCCAATTACTAATTGTTTTTTTATAATGGAGATATTGTTATCAATGTATTTCAAATCCATATAATTGTTTTCAAAACTATACACTTTATCTAAATAAGAACGAGACTCGTACATCCATTTTAACTCATTGATCTTTTTTATTTCAGCGATATCACCACTTGACATCGTGTTGTAATACATTAGACAGGTATCAAGGTTTATTCTTTTGTACTCCAAAATCTGGGTATCCCAAATACTATGTAGATTTCCGGAAACATAAGGGGAACTAATTTGGATGGTATTCCCTCCTTTATCAATTGCATATCCCGTATGCAAAGGTTGGTGAAGATCTCCAGCTAAATGAAAAATCAGGAGCAACCTGTTTTTTATTTCTTTTTTCGACATATCGTTGGTTTTGTATCCTCTTAGTTCTACAATTGCTGAATGTAAAACAGACAAGATATCCCTCTTCTTGGAATCTGTATTGTATTTTTCACCTTTATCAATGTCTAAATAATGCCATGGTCTCATGAAATTGTAATAGCTATTGCTGCGTTCACTATCCATCCAATTGGCAGCTTCTTCGATGGTCATGTTTCCCAAGTATTGTTTTACAATCTTTTGTGTAGAATCGTCAAGAAAATGGAAGGCGATTTCAGCCACCAAGGCATGACCTGTAGCACCCCATGCCAGTGCAGTTTGAACATTTCCCAATAGTATAAAAATGGGCAGAACCAATAAGACAATTTGCTTTTTCATGCTGAATTAATTTGTGCGAAGCTACTATTTTTATCTCCATATTTTTACATGCAGGATAAATAATATTTGTTAAAAACAAACGGTCGTTTATTTTTTTGGTAATTACAGGAATAATTCCCTTAATTTGCGGTCTCATTATTCAACACCAGATATGACTACTTACAAATTTGGCTTCCTCGGGTTTCTTTTCGCAATGGGGATTTCTACTTCTTCTTTCGCACAAGAAAAAACCAATTCCCAGACACCTTCAACAATCCTTGATACAACCATCACTGAAGATGGAAAAGAAAATTTGCTTGACAATATTCCCATTGTTTCTTTGGATGAAAATGACGACCAGGATGGAAGTGCCCAAAATATCTCAGGTCAGTTAAATATTGGCAGGAATCCCTTCAACAGCGCTGCTGCATTTAATTTTAATGTGGTACGTTTTCGTACAAGAGGATATGATGCGGATTTAAACAGCACCTACATGAATGGGGCATCAATGGAAAATCTAGATAATGGCTTCACACCTTTTGGCTTGTGGGGTGGATTAAATGATGTACTGCGTAACAGACAAAATGCATATGGTCTTCAATCTAATAAATTTGGGTTTGGATCAATTGGTGGTGCAACAAATATTGATTCAAGAGCTTCAAAACAACGTAAACAAACGAGTATCGGCTATTCTTTGTCAAATAGAAACTATGTTCATCGTTTCAACTATACCCGTTCAACAGGATTTACTCCTAATGGATGGGCATTAAGTTTTTCTGCATCACGTAGATGGGCAGACGAAGGGTTTACTGATGGAACTTATTATGATGGTTGGTCTGGATATCTTGGAATTGACAAGAAAATAAATGAAAGTCACTTGCTTTCATTGGTTGTATTTGCTACTCCAACTGAAAATGGACGTCAAGGTGCTTCTGTTCAGGAAATGTTGAATTTAGCCGGAACTAATTTCTATAATCCATACTGGGGTTATCAAAATGGCAAAAAAAGAAATGCAAGTGTAGCTAAAACTTTCCAGCCAATTGCTATATTGACACACGAATGGAAAATAAATCCTAAGACAACCTTATTATCAGCAATGTCTTACATGGTCGGTGACAGAAGCCTTACCGGTCTTGATTGGTACAATGCTCCTGATCCTCGTCCGGATTATTATCGTTATCTACCCAGCTATCAGGAAGACCCTACATTAAGAGCACAGATTACAAATGCTTTCTTAAATGATGTAAACAGAAGGCAAATCAATTGGGATGGATTATATAATGCCAATTACGGAAATTATGAAACAATGCAGAATGTAAATGGAGTGGCTGATAGCAGTTACACTGGAAGAAGATCTTTATATATTCTTCAGGAAACTGTAACGCATACTAATAAATTCAATTTCAATACAACTTTCAATGCAGAAATCAATAACCATATCAGCCTTACAGCAGGATTGAGTTACGAAAGCCAGACTAATCATTATTATAAAAAAGTAAATGATTTATTAGGCGGAGATTATTATGTAGATTTAAATCAGTTTGCAGAAAGAGATTTTCCTTCAAACCCTTTAGCAGGACAGAATGATGTTAATAATCCTAATCGTGTGTTGAAAGTAGGGGATAATTATGGGTACAATTATGAAATTAAAATACAAAAAGCAACAGGATGGGTTCAAACAAATGTAAAATTACATGGTGTTGATTTCTTTATTGGGGCTGAAAATTCTTATACTAATTTCTCAAGAACCGGATATAATAAGTCTGGGCTGTTTTTGGATAATTCTTATGGAAAATCTGCTGAGCATGAATTTTATAACTACGCTGTAAAATCAGGGTTTAGTTCCAAAGTAGCAAAAATGAATTATATATTTATGAATGCTCGTTACGAAACAAGAGCACCTTATTTTGACAACGCTTATTTGTCTCCAAGAACAAGAAATGATGTTCAGGATAATTTAAGAAGCGAACACATCGCCTCTTTTGAAGGAGGTTATGCTTTGATTGCTCCAACTGTAAAATTCAGAGCTACATACTATTGCACTAAATTTACCAATCAAACTAATGTATTGACTTTCTACAATGATCAATTAAGAACGGTGGTTAATTACGCATTGAGTAATATTGGCAAAAAACATCAAGGCGTTGAATTGGGTGCTGAAGTTATTTTATACAAAGGCCTTACTGTTAATGCGGCGGCTGGAATTGGGGAATTCAAATATGAAACACGCCAAATCGCGACAGTAACTGTTGATAACAGCTCTAGTATTATTGAACAAAACAAAACTATTTATTCTGCAAATTACAATATACCAACACCTCAACAGGCTTACAACATCGGATTGAATTACCGCTCACCTAAATATTGGTACGTGAATCTTAATTTCAATTACTTTGATGATATGTGGTTGGATTTTAATCCTGTTCGCAGAACTGAAAATGCCGTAAATGGTGTTGATCCTACATCTTCTTTGTGGAATAATATTATTGATCAACAAAAATTAAAACCTCAATATACTGTCGATTTTTTCGGAGGATATTCATGGTTGATGAACAAGCGTTACAAATCATTGGGAAAGAGAACTTTTTTAGTGTTTAATGTAGGCGTAAGTAATTTGCTTAATAATACCAATATTGTATCAGGTGGTTATGAGCAATTGAGATTTGACTATGCAGAGAAAAATATTGATAAATTCCCTGCTAAGAAATTTTATGCTTACGGAACTAATTTCTCAGCAAGTATCGCATTAAGGTTTTAATGATAAAAAATAAAAAAACAACTTTTTAAAATAAACAACATGAAGAAAATCCAACAAATGTTTTTAGCAGTGATTTTAGTAGCTGCCATAACAACTTTTACTGCTTGTAACAAATCGTTTGATGCGCCCCCAGCGCCTTCCGATCCGAATATTACAGCTAATGTCACTATACAGAATCTGAAAACTTACCATACAGTACCTTCAAGTCTTGATTTAATTTCTCAAGATGTTATCATTTCTGGTATTGTAGTTGCAAATGATAAAAGTGGAAACTTTTACAAGCAACTTTTTATACAAGATTCAACAGGATCTATTCAATTGCAAATAGATGCAACTGGTCTTTACGCAAGTTATCCTGTGGGAAGAAAAGTGTACGTAAAATGTAAAGGGTTAACACTTAGCGATTATTATGGAACAATGCAGTTGGGCATAAAATCAGTTGTAGGAGGAGTTGCCTCACTTCAAGGTATACCAGGTGCTTCCATTTCAAATTATTTAATTGGTGCCTCATTAAATAATCCTGTTGTGCCAATGACAGTTACTTTATCTCAACTTGGTTCAGGATTGAGTGACAGATATATAAATTCACTTATCCAGTTGGAGGACTATGAGTTTACAGATACTGCAAATACTTATTCAGATACTTCAGCATACAGAAGTACTCAAAATCGCAACATTGTAAAAGGTTGTGGAAATACAACGCCGGTTATTGTGCGTACTAGCGCTTATGCAAATTTTACCGGAGTTCGTTTACCAAAAGGGAACGGCAGTATAGCTGCGATTTACACTGTGTACAAATCATTCACAGGAACAGCTACAAAACAATTAATCATTCGGGATACATCAGACGTTAAATTTACTAATCCCCGTTGTGGTCAGTTACCAGCGTCAAATATTTCTGTATCATCAAATAATTTGTCAGGCTTTAATTATTTAATTGCTAATGGTGGTCCTTCTGCTGAAAAAACTTTTACAGCTTCTGGGAATCCACTTACGGCAGATATCTCCATTACAGCACCTGCTAATTACGAAATATCTACAACATCAGGTTCTGGATTTACCAATGCACTTACGCTTACACAAGTTTCAGGAAGTGTTGCTCCTACTATTATTTATGTAAGATTAGCTGCTGGATTGTCACAAAATACTTACAACGGCAATATCGTTTTATCTTCAACTGGCACTACTAATCAAACCATTGCATGTTCAGGAAGTGTTACAACTACAGCGCCTGCTGGTCCTGCAAGTATTGCTTCGGTTCGTGCTTTGTACCAGGGAGCTGATCTTAAAATAACGAATTCAACTACCATTACGGGTGTGGTAACATCTGACGCTGTAAATAAGAATATTTCAACGGGTGCAGTTATTATCCAGGATGGAAGTAACGCTGGGATAACTATTTATTTTGGCGGAACCATTACTTATAATATTGGTGATTCTATAGTTTTAGATATCACTAACGATTCTCTATTAAATTATAGAGGTTCTTTAGAAATAAAAACAACTTTCGGAACTGTTAAGCCAACTCCTGTTGCAACAGGAAGAATAGTTACCCCATTAGTAAAAACAATTGCTGAATTAAACACATCTTTATCTGCAGCTTTAGGCAGCCCTTCAAATCTTGAATTGGTTTTAGTTAAAGTGCTTAATGCTACGGCTTCGGGTGGTGCAACTTTTTCTGGCAATATGACATTAACTGATGCTACTGCAAATATTGTCCTTTACACATCTGCAACTGCTTTATTCAGTGCAACGGCATTGCCTGCTGGTCCAAAAAACTGGACTGGATATATCAAGTCGTATTTCACTTCAACTAAAGAATTTCTTATTCGGAATACAACTGACTTTCAATAATTAAAATGAAATAATTAACTAACGATAATGAGGCTACGTAAAATAGTAGCCTCATTATCGTTTTAAAAAACACAAAGCATAACCGAAAATTTTTTTTATGAAAAAAATATTTACAATTCTTTTTATTCTTGTTTCCTTTACTTCCTTTTCGCAAGTCTTAATCACTGATCCTTTTAATTATACACCTGATGCTGTAAATGGGTTGGCTACTCAAAGTTCTGGAGTGTGGTCAAATGTTAATACTGGAGATTCGATTTTGGTAGCAAGTGGGAATTTATCCTATTCTGGTTTAGCAGCTTCTACTGGCAACAAAATTACATATGGTGGTAAAGGTACAGATTGCTACCGTGGCTTTACAAGTCAAACTAGTGGCACTGTTTACTGTTCTTTTTTATTGAACGTAACATCAATAGGAACCTTGAATTCGATTGGAAGCTACACAGTCGCATTTATTGATGGAGGGACTACAAATTTTGCTTCAACTGTTTGGCTAAGGCTTAGCGGATCATCAGGATATAACATCGGAATTAATCCAAGAACAACCACTGCTAATAGCGTTTGGCTACCAAATACTTTGAGCATTAATACTACTTATTTGATTGTAATTGCTCTACAAACGGTTTCAGGGACATCGAATGATATCAGTAAGATTTGGATAAATCCTACCAGCTTAGGCGGAACAGAACCTACTGCTGACGCTACTGCTACTAATCTCGGTATAGATTTGAGTTCTATTCAAAGGGTTTTATTAAGGCAACATTCCGATACAACTACGCCTGCTTCATTAGAAATAGACGAGATGAGGGTAGGTTTAACATGGGCAGATGTTACTCCTACTGGTACGGTATCTGGCTCTACGCTTACTGCAAGTGCATTAAATAGTTTTGGTGATGTATGTATAAACACAATACCTAATCCGAACACATTTACACTTAGCGGCAGTAATTTAACTGCGGGAGATATTACTGTTGGACCACTTTCAGGTTTTAGTTTTGATACAACTTTAGCAGGTACTTATTATAATAGTTTAACAATAGCTCAGTCAGGCGGTACATTAGCACCCAAAACTTTTTATGTGAAGTTTACACCAACTGCAGTTCAATCTTATAGTGGAAGTATTCCAGTTAGTGGAGGAGGGGCAACTGCAACTGTTTCAGCTGTTGGATCAGGAGTAAGTGCAACGTCAGTCATCTCTGGCACTGCTTCAAGCATTACGACAACTGGCGCGACTGTAAGTGGAACTTTAACTCTAGCATGTTCAGCAGTGACTGGATATGGAATTGAATATAGCACAACAAGTGGATTCACTCCTGGGACAGGAATTGTTATTTCATCATCAAACCTTTCTGGAAGCGGCTTTACTTCAACAGTTAATGGCTTGAATCCATCTACAACGTATTATTATGTTGCATATGTTTCAACAGCTTCTGACACTAGTTATGGAACGCAAAAGTCATTTAATACAAGTACTCCCCAATCTCCAAATGTTTT
>CALQJK010000096.1:0-7190 GCA_943330875.1 Chitinophaga pinensis | reverse complement strand
TGAATCGAATGTGAAAATAAAAAATCTAAACCAACTTAAAAAACAATATCCACATGAAATAGCCATAAGATAAATCTCAAACCAACCGAGAATGATAATAAAGGCTATACTATGTGACCAAAATTAAAAACTATATTAACACATGAAACTACACCTCAACACCATTTTAATTTGTCTTGCAATTATTATTGGCTTAGGTATTTTAGGCAATGCATACAAATACAAATTCACCTCTTCTGAAACCGTTTCTGTTACAGGATTATCCGAAAAAGACTTCACCAGCGACCTTATCGTTTGGGGTGGTTCTTTCAGCAGAAATGCAATGGAATTAAAAGATGCTTACGCTGCTTTAAAAGTAGACGAAGCCGCAATAAAATTATACTTAAATTCTAAAGGAATTGCAGACAGCAGTATTGTATTTTCCGCCGTAAGTATGACAAAGAATTTTCAACGTCAATATGATGAACGTGGAAACGAAATTCGTGCAGATTTTTCTGGATATACTTTAACCGGAAATGTAAGAGTGGAATCTCCTGAAATAGAAAGAGTAGAAAAATTGTCAAGAGAGATTACAGAATTATTGGAGAAGGGAATTGAATTAAACTCTAATACTCCTGAATACTATTATACTAAACTAAACGAATTAAAAATAGACCTTTTAGCCAAAGCAAGTGAAGATGCTAAGACAAGAGCAGAAACTATTGCGAAGAACAGCGGAGCGTCTTTAGGCGGCATCAAAAAAGCCAATATGGGCGTATTTCAAATTACTGGTAAAAATGTAAATGAAACATACAGCTATGGAGGCTCTTTCAATACCAGTAGTAAATTAAAAACAGCTTCTATTACTTTGAAAGTGGATTATCAGTTGAAGTAAGCATATTGATTCATTAAAATAGAAAAAGATAAAAATAATAATGATTCCAACTTATACTTTTGGTTCTAAAAAAACATGATTATCCCAATACTTCTTGCAACTTGCATACAAAGCCAAATCCATAGCGCTTATTGGAATTGGCATAGCCGGAGCTCCCGGGAATGCTGAAATAAACAACCACCCACTTTTTACTGGCTTTAGTATTAAAGTACAAACATTTGTAATTGGAAAAATGGGAACTTTGTAATGCAACAATTCTACATCTCGGGTCTTTTTTAAATAAATAACCCTTCTTTCATTTTCCGGAATATCCTGAATAGGTATAACAGCTTGCGTACCGATTCCATTTGGAAAATCAGAAAGTGGCACTTTACATTCAAGAATTGAATTGCCATTCATCCCTATTGTTTCATTATAAAAGTAGTGTTGAAATCGATCCAATAAGCTATTTATATTAGTTGCAAAGGCTACATTAAATTTAGAACCAACCAAGGACAATTCAATGTCAATATCCTTTTGAGTATATCCTTCATTTATGAGAGTAGTACACACTTCAGGAGCTGCACTTTCAAAATGCCTCAGCATGTGAAACTCCGATTTAAGATTAAATTGTATGGATTTAATATCAATCATGAATTAATAGTATTTATGCAAACTAAGACAAATTGAATAAAACATATTGCGTCTTAACATAACAATAAGTGGCATATCATAGTGCATCGTATTTGGGAAGTCATTGAAATATGCATCTATGTGACTGAAAGGGTTCTTCAAATAAAAGCCATTTTGACTTATTCTAGGAATTCACTTAAATTTAGAAAAAATAATTGGCAATTTTAATCAGCATTGATGCTGATTAAAATTGCCACAATGCTAAGCCGCGGACCGTTACAGGCAAGCTTAAAAAAAAATTCATGTCGTTTAAAAACTCATCTAAAAATATACCTGATAAAAATTGTCTTTAAAAATTTAAAATACATTCTTAATGAAAAGAACAATTCGCTTCGTCGTTATTCCAAAACTTGCACACCTATGGTTTGATGAGGTACATAAAGGTGCTCAGGCCCAGGCTGAAATCCTAAGCCGTGAACTTGATGTAAACATTCTGGTTGAATATATGCCTCCACCGGTTGCCGATCTTGCAACGCAGAAATCAATTTTAGAACAAGCATTTATTAGTCAGCCACAAGGCATCGCATTAGATCCGGTGGACTCCATTAATAATATGGATGTGATTAGCAAGTTAAAAAAACAAGGCATTCCGCTCGTTCTTTTTGATTCTTTGTCCTCCGACAATAACATTACCAGCATCGGGACCAATTTTGCTCACCAAGGGATAATAGCCGCAAATCAATTGCTCAAATTAATTAACTATACCGGAAAAGTGGCTATAATGCAGGGATATCCAACGGCGCCCAATCACAAAGAAAGATATGAAGCGCAAATAAGTGTATTGAAAAATCATCCGAATGTAACCATTATTGATGGAGGCATTGATAATGACGATATTGAAACAGCCTATCAACAAGCAACTGCTGTTATATCATCCACTCCTGATCTAAGTGGTTATTTATGTTGTGATGCATCAGGTCCAATCGGAATAGCAAGGGCTATCAAAGCTGCAGGTAAAAAAGGTGAAATAAAAATAGTTGCTATGGACGGAATAAAGCCTATCCTGATTGCCATTAAAGATGGTGTTATAAACTCCTCAGCTGCAAGCAATCCTAAAATGCAAGGATCCATGTCAATCCTGATGCTGTGGCAGGCATTTTTGGGCATTTGCACACCTCGCATAATTGATACCGGGGTGGAATTAATTACACAGGAAAATATTGACAGGTATTTGGCTGAAGCAGATTAATTAAATTATTTAGGCACTCGAAAAATGGAATTAACAGACGAATAACAAATTAATTCAACCCCATTCCGAACAAGAATGCCAGCCTATAAAAGCTGTATAGCAAAAGTGACGGTTAAGTACTTCGTATCTACTTTAGTGGTGAAAATCGGATCACATTCCTACGACTGAATACGCCATAATATTTTTTAAAGAAAGGAATGTCTATTTAAAAAATCATACCACATAAAATCAAGCTGGAATTTGCTCCAGGAGTGACTCCATCGAAATGGCATTGTGTGAATCTTCATAAATGCATTCCCCATCAACTATTAAAAGTACCTGAGGAGATTGATGATGAACATGGTACACTTCTGCAACCAAATCAGAGATAGGACGATATTGCAGTAAATCAAGATAGTGAAAATCAATATCTTGAGGAATTTCACTTCTTTCCAAACGATTTTTAGCCATCACGCTGATGCTACATCTGGTACTATGCTTAAAAATAATCTGAGGCTTTTCGAATGATTCCTTACGAAGAGATTCTAGCTGATCAACAGCAACTATTTCAATCCATTCCATTATACAATCGTATGAATTGATTTTTTAGAAACATTCACTTGTGAAGGACAACCTGTTTTTCTGCCATAATAACAACTTGAAAATACAGAAGCGCCCAACAAGATGATAACCGAATGAAGAAATATCTTTTTCATATAAAAATTATTTTATTATAAACAAATATACAGATTCTAAGGAAATTAATGAATAGTCCATCTTTCAAATTATGGATAATTATTCCCAATTAACTATATTGCACATTGTTATCTTATTGCATAATTTTCGATTAAACCACAGCTTCCCTCATGCTAGAATTATCTCGTCCAATCGCTTTTATTGATTTAGAAACTACAGGCGTAAACCTTTCATCAGACAGAGTGGTAGAAATTGCCATTATAAAAGTAATGCCTGATAATAGTCGAGTTGTTAAAAGGAAAATCATCAACCCAGAAATGGCTATTCCAAAACAATCAAGCGACATCCATGGAATTACTGATGACATGGTTAAAGATGCTCCTACTTTTAAACAAGCGGGAAATGAAATCAAACAGTTTCTTGAAAATTGTGATTTGGGTGGCTATAATAGCAACAGGTTTGATATTCCAATGCTTATGGAAGAATTTTTGAGAGCCGGTATGGATGTTGATTTAAGTGACAGAAGGATGATTGATGTTCAGCATATTTTTTATTCGATGGAACCAAGAACACTCACCGCTGCTTATAAATTCTATTGCCAAAAAGACCTCATCAATGCGCATAGTGCGGAAGCTGATATCAGCGCCACAATTGATGTACTCATGTCTCAAATTGACCGTTATGAAAAACTCGGTAAATCAGTAGACACTATTCTATCCGTTATTGGAGAAGAGAAAGTTGTCGATTATGCAAGACGGTTTTCTTTTGATGAAAAGGGCGTAGAAGTTTTTAATTTTGGAAAATTCAAAGGCCGTTCTGTAAGCCAGGTATTAAAATCTGAGCCGCAATATTATGATTGGATGATGAGAGGAGACTTTCCGCTACACACCAAGCAAAAATTAACAGAAATTATGAATCGCTCTTATTTAAAGTAATAATTGATGTGAATTAAAATAAATCTTATTAAAATACGTTCATGCGAATGTTAGTTAAGAAATTTATTATTAATTTAGTCGAAATAAAATTGTTGGTTGGAAAAAATTGTTATCATACCTACTTATAATGAGAAAGAGAATATCGAGGCTATTATTAGCACCGTAATAAATCTTAATCAACAATTCCACATTATCATCATTGATGATGGATCTCCTGATGGAACAGCAAATATTGTAAGATCCTTATTTCCCAGATATCCTGGACAGCTTTTTTTAGAAGAAAGAAAAGGCAAATTAGGTTTGGGTACAGCTTATATCCATGGATTCAAATGGTGTTTAGAACGAGGGTATCAATACATCTTTGAAATGGATGCTGATTTTTCTCACAATCCAAAAGATTTAACCAGACTACACGAAGCTTGTGTAAATGGAGCTGGTGTTGCTGTTGGTTCAAGATATGTAAAAAATGGCGGTGTCGAAAATTGGCCGGCCAATAGAATCGCACTTTCAAGAGGAGCTTCCTTCTATACTCAAATCATTACCTGGATGCCTGTAAAAGATCCTACTGCAGGATTTGTATGCTATCGTAGAGAAGTACTTGAAAAAATAAATCTACATAATATCAGATTTATCGGATATGCCTTCCAGATAGAAATGAAATTTACAGCCTGGAAATTAGGATTTAAAATAGCAGAAGTTCCCATTATTTTTATTGATAGAAAATTAGGCGACAGCAAAATGAATAAAGGCATTATAAAGGAAGGAATTCTTGGTGTACTTCAGTTAAAAATGATGAGCATGAAAAGGAATTACCTGAAAGTAGTTTCTAATTAATATTTCAAAAGTTTGAAGTTTATCGGTTTAATATTCAAAAAGATAGCCCCAAAGGCGCTAAGGCGCAAGGACAAATCAATCAAGCCTTCTGGTGTTTAACTCGTTAGTTAAAAAGCTAACCAATCAACCAAAAACAAACCAACCAACTACCCTTTAAAAGCAGGATGAAACTGGTGTAGCGTTGACCTCAAATAATCTCTGTCTAAATGGGTGTAAATTTCAGTTGTAGTAATACTTTCATGACCCAGCATTTCCTGAACGGCTCTTAAATCAGCACCTCCTTCAACTAAATGTGTAGCAAAGGAATGTCTGAAAGTGTGAGGAGACACGTTCTTTTGTATTCCTGCTTTTTTTACCAATGATTTCAGTATTAAAAAAATCATCACTCTGGTAAGGCCCTTTCCTCTCCTATTTAAAAATAAGAAATCCTCCTGTCCTTTTACTATTCCGATTTTATTGCGGGTTGAATTTCTATAAATATTGATGTGTTTAATTGCATCGGAACCAATTGGAACCAACCTTTGTTTATCCCCTTTCCCTATTACTTTTACAAATCCCACATCAAGATACAAACTGCTTATTTTAAGATTAACGACTTCGCTTACACGCAGCCCACAACTATACATGGTTTCGAAAATAGCTTTATTGCGAACACCTTCCGGTAAACTTAAATCGATTGCTGCAATTATTTTTTCAATCTCTTCAAAAGCCAATGTATCTGGCAACAATCTTTTCAATTTTGGAGCCTCCAACAAAACAGTAGGATCTTTCTCAGAAATCTGCTCAAGTAAACAATATTTATAAAAACTTTTCAAGCCAGAAATAATTCTTGCTTGCGAGGTTGCCGTCATTCCTAAATCGTGAATCCAAATGATAAATTTCTCTAGATCTTTCAGGTCAATATCTGAAGGGTTTTTCTTTTCTTCTTTTATAATCAAATAAGCAGTGAACTTGTCAATATCATGCAAATAAGATTGTACAGAATTATCTGCCAGAGATTTCTCCAATTGCAACCAGGCCTTAAAGCCTTTTTTATACGGATCCCACATAAATTATTGACATCTTGATGAATAAATGATTGTACAATTTAATTAAACATTATTTTCGCGCAGTATTTTTTTATTACTAACTATCAATAACATTCATGCTTCCTGTAAATTTCAGATCTTTTAAACGAAAATTATCTATTTATAGAAAATCATTCCGTCAATTTCTGAACAAGTCTGAAAAGAACCCTCCAAGAGGAATAGACAAAATTACTCCTGTCATTGAAAAAGAAGTTTGGAAAGATATCGATTGTTTGAGCTGCGCCAATTGTTGCAAGAAAATGACGCCCACTTTTACTACTCAGGATCTGAAAAGAATATCTGCTCATTTCAAACAAACGCCTGAAGAATTCAGAAAAAAATGGCTAAAAAAAGACAGCAATAAAGATTTGGTTAATAAAACACAACCTTGTCAATTTTTGAATTTGAAAGATAACAAGTGTTCCATTTATGCTATAAGACCCGTTGACTGCTCCGGCTTCCCTCATTTATCAAAAAAGAAATGGACAGAATATGCCCATGTTCACAAACAAAATATCGACTACTGCCCTGCAACTTTTAAAATGGTAGAGAAAATGGTGGAGAGATTTGGGGGTTAGGTGAGGGTTGAATGAAGTTGAAGAGGGTTGAATGATTGTTGAAAGAGGTTGAAAGTGGTTGAATAGTTACTAAGTTGATTGGGGGATTACAAATAAATATCTTCTATAAGAAAAAAGGATAATGCTGGTTTAAGTACAATAGCGAGTACATCGAATTGAATTCTTTCCCATTGTGGATGTAGGTGCACATAACATTCGGCTGCACTGATTAAAAACTTTATTTTACTAATGGATACCTCATCTTCGGGATAGCCATAATGATCAGTAGTTTTTGTTTTGACTTCAATAAAATGCAAGACTTCATTTTTCTTCGCTATAATATCCACTTCCCAATTGCCCTGTCTCCAATTATGATGCAGGATTTCA
>CALQJK010000095.1:0-7202 GCA_943330875.1 Chitinophaga pinensis | reverse complement strand
CCTATTTTTGCATAAATAAAAAAATAATTATGCCAAAAAACAAACTATTATTTCTCCTGATGTTCGGGGCTGTTTCTGCTAACGCACAAAAAGTAGCTTTCACTGAATATGACTTAAAAAATGGGTTACATGTAATTCTACATCAAGACAAAACAGCTCCTGTAGTAGCGGTTTCTGTGATGTATCATGTGGGTAGTAAAAATGAAACACCAGACCGTACAGGATTCGCTCACTTTTTTGAGCATTTGCTTTTTGAAGGCAGTGACAATATTAAGAGAGGAGAATTCATGAAAATTGTAAGCAGTAATGGCGGACAAAACAATGCGAATACTACTCAAGATCGTACGTTTTACTACGAATTATTTCCATCAAATCAATTGGAAACGGGTTTATGGCTGGAGAGTGAGCGCATGCTTCATCCTGTTATTAATGAAATTGGTGTTAAAACTCAAAACGAAGTGGTAAAAGAAGAAAAGCGTATGAGAGTGGACAACCAACCTTATGGCAATTTTCTTGGAGAAGTAATGAAGCGTTTGTTTACAAAACATCCATACCATTGGGTTCCTATTGGAAGCATGGAACATTTGGATGCAGCCACTCTTGGCGAATTCATTGCATTTAATAAAAAATTTTATACCCCTAAAAACTCTACTTTAGTTATTGCCGGAGATCTTGATATTGAAAAAACAAAAGGATTGGTGGAAAGCTATTTCGCTGAAATCCCTTCGGGAGAAACAATTGAAAAAGTAACTATTCAGGAAGATCCCATCACAAAAGAATTGGTGGATACTGCATATGACAGCAATATCCAGATTCCTGCGATCATGACTGCTTACAGAACACCAGGCGAAACAAGTAAAGAGTCTATTGCTTTAGAATTAGCCTCCAGTGTATTAAGCCAAGGCGCAAGCAGCAGGATGTATAAGAAGATGGTTGATGACAAGAAGAATGCTATGCAAGTGGGCTGTTTCAATTATGCCTTAGAAGATTATGGCGCTTACATTACTTATGCATTGCCAAATGGAAATTTCACTTTGGATGTTTTGATGAAAGATATGGATGAAGAAATCACCAAACTGCAAAATGAATTGATTAGCGAATTAGAGTTTACTAAAATTCGCAACCAATACGAGAACGACTTCATTGGTAAAAATGATAAGATGTTGGGTATAGCAGAAAACCTTGCAGATAGTTACACCTTTCACAACAAGAATACGAAATACATCAACGAAGAGTTGGAAGAAGTTCGTAAAGTAACTCGTGAAGACATCCAAAATGTTGCTAAAAAATATCTTAACAAAAATCAACGTATTGTCGTTTATTATTTGCCAAAGAAATAACCATACACCATTCATTCAATAGTTAAAAAATATAAAGATGTACAAAATTTTATTTCTCTTTCTAGGAGCCACTATAACAATAAATGGCTTTTCTCAGGAAAAAATTGATCGCAGCAAACAGCCAAAAGCGGGACCTGCACCAACTATTACTATAAAAAATCCAGTTATCTATAATTTGCCAAACGGGATAACTATACTTGTAGTAGAAAACCACAAGCTTCCAAAAGTAAACGCTATACTCAGCATCGACAGAGGACCAATTGTTGAAGGAAAGAAAGCTGGCGTTAATGGAATGATGGGAGGAATGCTTGGAGAAGGAACAACAAAAACGTCTAAAGCGACATTCGATCAAGCTATTGACGAAATGGGTGCGAATGTAAGTTTGTTTGAAACAGGCGGATTTGCGTCTGCGCTTAGCCGTTACTTCGACAAAGCATTTATGATGATGGCTGAAGCCATTCAATCACCTGCATTTCCTCAGGAGTCATTTGATAAATTAAAAACGCAAAAATTAACAGGATTAAAATCAAATGAAAAAAGTGCTGCTATGATTTCTGCAAGAGTTGCTGGCGCATTAAGCTACGGAAAAAATTCAGCACAGGGGGAATTTGAAACAGAAGAATCGATAAAAGCATTGACTTTGGCAGATGTTAAAAAAGCCTACCAAGACAATATCTCTCCTTCTCGGGCTTACCTGACTTTTGTTGGAGACATCACCCCAGAAGCCGCAAAAGCATTAGCCATAAAAGCATTTGGAAAATGGAAAGGTGTAAAAATGAGTTTGCAGGAAATACCAAATGTTGACAATGTAAAAGGAACGGAAATTGATTTCATCGACTTGCCAACAGCAGTTCAGGGAGAAATCAAAGTGAGCAATTTGATCAACAACCCATTGAGCAACCCTGATTACCATGCATTAGCAATAGCCAATCAAATTTTAGGTGGTGGAGCAGAAAGCAAACTCTTTATGAATTTGAGAGAAAAACATGGCTTTACTTATGGCAGTTATTCTAATGTCGGTAATGGCAGATTCCAAACACAGTTTTCTAGTAGTGCGCAAGTAAGAAGCGAAAAAGCTGATAGCGCTATCGCTGAAATACTTAGTGAAATCAATAATATGCGTGAAGGAAAAATCACAGCAGAAGAGTTGAATAATGCTAAAGCTAAATACAATGGCTCCTTTGCATTAGGTATGGAAGATCCTGAAAGAACGGCTTCCTATGCATCTAATATTTTGATTAATAATTTACCAAAAGATTATTACCGCACTTTTCTTCAAAAAATAAATGCCGTTACTGTTGAAGATGTTCAACGTGTATCAAAGAAATATTTCGAGAAAAATAATAGCCGAATTGTAATTGTAGGAAATGGAACTAAAATCTTGCCCAACCTAACCAGACTTGGGTTCCCCATAAAAAAATATGACAAATACGCAAATCCTGTTGTAGAGAAAGCAACTGAAATGAACATCAAAGAAACAGAAAAAACAACTGAAGCTGTTTCTGCCGCATCAATTGTTGCTAGCTACTTAAAAGCAATCGGAGGAAAAGAGGAAGCCATGAAATTAAACACCCTGAAATCTACTTTTACCATGGAAATACAGGGAATGAGTTTAAAAGGGACTGATTTAAAAATGGCTCCTAATAAAAATCATACAGAAGTAAAAATGGGTGAAGCGACTGTAATGGAAAAAATGTTTGATGGCACCAAAGGCTACCAGGTTCAGGGTGGGAAGAAAGAAGAAATGGATGAAAAAGAAATCAAAGAAGCTCAGGATGAAAAAGCTTTAATCCCACAATTATTCTACGTTTCAAATGAATACCAAACATCTTATTTGGGAACTGGAAAAGTAGGTGAAGAAGATGCCTACAAATTAAAAGTAACTGCCTCAAGTGGCAAGGTATCTGTTGAATACTATTCCATCAAATCCGGCCTACTATTGAGAGATGAAACTACTATGGAAAATCAAGGAAATGAAGTAGTTATTAGCGCTGATTATTCAAACTATAAAAAGGTGGGTAATGTATTGCTTCCTTTTACAACAGTAAGAGCTTTCGGCGAACAAGAAATGACTTTTACGCTTGATGAAGTAAAAGCCAATGAAGGAGTTACTGAAGCAGATTTTAAGTAATAGGATTTTAATTTTTAGGCTAAAGCTCACGGTTTTAACCGGGAGCTTTTTTTATATGCCTACACAATCGCAGCAAGTATCATCTTTACTTCATTATCCATTCTTGAAAACGCAAATATCTTTTTCCCTAAGTCTTTTAAGGATGCGCCCATGTGGTACATTTCAACTTTGTCGATAATTAAAAATCTGTCGTGATTGTTTTTTAGTAGATTGAATTGAATAGGAGAATATTGTTCATTATGTTTCTTGATATCAAGCATTAGAGCTGGATTCAAATCTTTTGTGTAAATAAAGGCGTTAACTTTTTCATTCCTTTTTGAAAGCATGGTTAATGTAGATTCATCAATATAATTATCAAGAAGTATAATAGAACTTTTTGCTTTTTTGATAATTTTAGAAACAAATACATAAGCGTCAAATATTTGTCCGTTAAAAAACACACCTTGCGAGGGAATTTGATCTGATTTTTCAAGTGCAGCAAAAAGGGTGTCAAATTTTATTTCGTGAGTTAATTGCTTTTTTTCGATCAAATCAACTCTTTGATATAATCTAATTAATTGACCTGCATTTTTTCGTAATGATACAAAAGCCGTCATTATTTGTATGCTTACATTTATAGCCGTTTTGCTTTTTAAAACTGCCGATAGCATGGCTACGCCTTGTTCGGTGAAAACATAAGGCAGATATCTTTTTCCGCCATGTTCAGAACTTGAGGTCACAATTTGTGACCTCAAGTTCTCCCACTCCAAATCATTTAGCTGGAACATGAAAATTTCGGGAAATCTGCTGATGTTTCTTTTAACAGATTGATTTAACACTTTAGTTTCAACATTATATAAAATCGCCAAATCAGTGTCCATCATTACCGCAACACCTCTAATGGTGAAAATTTTACTTTCAATACCAGAAAGAAAAGAAACAGGATATTCTAGCATATTAAAAGGAATTGTTTGTTTGCAATTTGGAAAATTAAGTCTCAAGCAACAAACTACAAGAAGAAAATAAACAACAAAAAAAGTGTTTTTCTGAAAGCGAGTTTCAACAATATTATTATAAATAATCAGATACTATCATATCGTGTGCTCTTTTTTTAAATTATTAAATTAATATTTACAGCGTCGATTTCAAACTAGCCCACGGTTTAAACCGTGGGCTAGTTTGTTTAAGCAGTTGACATTATACAAAACACCTGCTCTAATCCTTTCGAGGATGTATAAATCGCATTAATAAAATCATCTCCCCACTTTGCATAGTAAGGTAAAAAATTATCGACCCTTTCCTGAAGAATATTATTAGGAAATATAGCAGATTTTATTTTACATATCTGTCGCAGCTGGTCTTCATATTTTCGCTTTTCTGCTTTTATCATTTTCTTTTCCAGAGATTCAATTCGTCGTAAAGACTTTAGATACATAGCTTCCGCATGATCACCCAAAGTAACATCAATAGTAGAAGCAGCTGCTTTAATGTCATTATACAAAATGCGAAGTGATTGCTTTGCATTTGATAACTCAAGTTGATGCGTTGATTTTTTCTTTACCAATTTTTCATGAATAGCAGTTGCAGATTCGAAAAAATCCGTCTCATATAACCCTAGTTTTTTTATAAGATCCAAAGTTTTTTCATCAATGATACTGAATGAATTTCGCAATATTAAAACCGGATAAGGAATAGTTGCTTTATCAAAAACACTTTTCAATTCCATCCAATAAGCCAATTCACCACCTCCACCGATAAATGCAATATTTGGCAAAATCATTTCCTGAAATAATGGCCTTAAAATCACATTCGGACTGAATCTTTCAGGATAATTTTCCAACTCTTGCAGGATTTCATCACGAGTAAAAGTAATTGCTGTATTTACAATTTCATACTTATCATTATTCCATTCCATTCGCTCTCTGAAATCATCTTTCAAATAAAAGAGATTAATGTCCCGCCCTGCAACCTGCACTTTATATTGATTGGGAATAGTTTTTATCGTCTCTTGAACACATTGATTTGAAAACTGCTCTGTGAGTTCTTTCTTTACAATATTCGCGAATGAAGCTTTAAAATTTTTATTATCAGGCAATAAAACCACAAGCCCATATTCTCCAAACAAGTCATGTACGAATTCAAATGTGGCCTGCTCGATTGTCTTCCCCTCTGTATAAATTGATTTTATTTTATTGATAATTTTCAAACCAAATGGTTCGATAGAAAGTTGTCCTTCCAACTCGTTCATAATTGCCAGTAAAAACTGGTCAATTTTCATTCTACCAACAGCTCCTTTCTGTTGTGTAGCCCATTTGTAGGTCTTGCCTTTAATAAAAACCTCTCCCAATTCATTCAAATCAGCATCTTCACTTCCCATGTAATAAACCGGCACGAAACGATTTTCAGGAATAGCATGATTTAACTCTTCCGCCAATTTAATAGCGTGGATGATTTTATAAATAAAATACAAATGCCCAGTAAAAATATTCGGCTGGTGGGCAGTACAGATGGTAAAAACATTTTCGTTTAAAAGGCAGTCAATATTTCTTACGACTTTTTCTGATGCATAGACTGATTCATATTGCTTCTTTAATGCAGAAACCAGTAATGCCCTGTCTATGTTGGATTCGGATTTATTTTTTATTGCCTCCTCAATACCTTTTAAATTAGGCCTATGTAAATATAAAGATGTTACTTTCTCATCATTATTTAAGTAATCTGTAACAAGATTAGAAAATAATCCTGTAGATTCATAAGACAGATATGATACAGTGTAATGCAATGTTTAAAAATGTTTAATACCCTATAATAGGTTTGAAATGTTTAATTCGCTGCGCTTATTGTCTATTGTCATGATTGAAAAAGTGTAATGCTATAATGTTTATTTTTATTTTTATTGCAAACCTATTAAACCTATTGAACGTTTTAAACCTATTGAACGTTTTAAACTAATTCACCACCTCCCCCTCCAAATCATAATCAAATGCATTCGTGATTTTTACATTTACGAAATCGCCTATGACTAATTTTTTTGAAGAGTTGATGATCACTTCATTATCGACTTCCACACTGTCAAATTCTGTTCTGCCAAGATAACGACCAGACTCTTTTTTATCAACCATTACTTTAAATACTTTCCCGATTTTTTCACTATTTTTTTCCAAGCTGATATCTTGCTGCACATCCATAATTTCCTGAGCTCGCTCTTCTTTTTCTTCTTCAGAAATATTATCAACTAAATCATGCGCACTCGTTTGCTCTTCATGACTATACGTAAATGTACCCACTCTATCGAAACGCATTTTTTGCAAAAACGTTTTTAACTCTTCTACATCATCTCTCGTTTCGCCGGGGAAGCCTGCAATCAAAGTCGTACGAAGACAAATATCAGGAATCCGATTTCGAATCTCCCCAATCAAATCCTCCATTTCTTCTCTGGTAATTTGGCGCTTCATTTGCTTGAGCATATTGTTGGAAGCATGCTGTAAAGGCATATCGAGGTAGTTGCAAATATTACTTCTCTCTTTCATGGCATCAATGATCTCCAACGGAAACTTTGATGGATAAGCATAATGTAAACGAATCCATTCTAATCCTTCCACATCGGCCAACGCGTGCATCAATTTAGGCAGTTCTCTTTTTTTATAAATGTCCAACCCATAATAAGTCAATTCCTGTGCAATCAACATCACTTCTTTAACACCACGTTGCACAAAAGTTTTAGCCTCGTTTACGATCGACTCTATTGATCT
>CALQJK010000094.1:0-7282 GCA_943330875.1 Chitinophaga pinensis | reverse complement strand
TAATCAAAAATTCCTTCATAGCTTCTCAATAAGGCCTTAATAAGTTCTTCCAATAAGGGTTCCCTTTCTTCAAACTCTATTAATTCTTCTTTGGAACTTGTAAAAATAAGGGTGGAAGCTTTATACGCAGATTCTGTAAAACTTAAAATGCCTTCCTGGGCAAGAGCTTGTAAACCATAAGTAGCTTGCAATAATTTCCATTTAAATTTTTCGGCAAAAAAAGTAATGTCGAAATCAAAAACCTGGTTTTCTCCGATGCCGGCAGGTACCTGAAAAAAATTCATGAGATCCTGATAAATCTTTTTTAAGGTATCTAAATTGGGGTATCGCAATTCATTTATTTGTAAGAGTTCCTCCGCTTCTTTTTTATCCTGAAGTAAAACTGCATAAGATTTTTTCCCATCTCTACCGGCTCGACCTGCTTCCTGATAATAATTTTCTAGACTTTCAGGCATACTCATATGCACGACCACTCTTACATCTGGCTTATCGATTCCCATGCCAAATGCATTAGTACAAACAATAGTAGTTGTGTCACCTTCAATCCATCGTTTTTGCTTGGTTGTTCTTTCTGTGTTAGTTAAACCTGCATGATAATAATCTGAGTTTAGCTGATGTTGCTTTAACAAATCTGAAATCTGTTGTGTTTGCTTTCTGCTTTTACAATAAACAATTGAACTTCCTTTGACATTTTTTAATACCTCAAGTAATTTGACTTGTTTTGCAATAGGTTCAAAAACACTATAAGATAAATTAGGCCTTTCAAAGGATTGTTGAAAGCGTACTTGTGTTTTATCAAATAATAATTTTTCGCAAATATCATTTTGAACTTCAAGTGTAGCAGAAGCCGTAAGTGCAATAATTGGCACACCAGGCAATTGTGCTCTTAATTCTGCAATTTTTAAATAAGAAGGCCTGAAATCATAACCCCATTGAGAAATACAATGTGCTTCATCAATAGCAATCAAAGTGGGCTTTATGGCAGGAAGGTATTCTGTAAATAAATTTGTTTCCAGTCTTTCTGGTGAAACATAAAGGAATTTATAATTACCAAATGCTGCATTTTGCAGTGTCTTTTTTACTTCGAAAAATGACATGCCTGAATATATAGCTAAAGCAGGAATTCCTTTTTTTGTTAAGTTTTCGATTTGATCTTTTATCAATGCAATTAGCGGACTAACCACAATACAAATGCCCTCGTTGGTCATGGCTGGAACTTGAAAACAAATTGATTTTCCACCACCAGTTGGTAACAAGGCTAATACATCTTTTTTTTCAATGACGGCATTAATGATAGATTCCTGAAGCGGTCTGAATTGCTGGTGCCCCCAATACTTTTTTAATATCTCTAAACTATTACTCAATGATTAATGTTGAGGGATGAAGTTAAACAACCTTTTTAATAAATAAGTGCAGGGAAATAACAGCCAGCATGACATCGCTGAATCCCATCGCTAAAGCGGAGAAGGTAGGTGTTAGAAGACCAACAGCTGCAATAGGAACGGCGAAGATATTATAAGCAAATGCCCAGAATAAGTTTTGTTTGATGGTGATAAATGTATGTCTTCCCAATCCTAATCCTAATGGTAAATTGGTGAGTCCTTGATTCATCAATACGATATCGGCATGTTGTAAGGCTAATTGTGATGCATCGCTTAATGAGATCCCAACAGTTGCTTTTGCCAGAGCAGGAGCGTCATTGATGCCGTCTCCAACCATCGCTGTAGGAGTTATCTGGTTTAAAGTATTTATGGTGTCCATTTTTTGTGCAGGCGATTGTTCTGCATAAAATTCTTTTATGCCTAATTCATCCGCTACTAATGTTGCTTTTTCTTTCAGATCTCCGGTAAGCATAATTGTTTTTATGTTATTCTTATTAAACCATAGGATGACTTCTTTTGCTTCTGGCCTGATTTCATCTTTAACATCAATCCATCCAATCCATTCGCCGTTTTTAATTACATAAATATTGTGTAATTCCTCGTGATTTTTTTGTTTTAATAAACTTAAAGACCCTACTTCAAAAATATTCCCTGCTGCATCTTCCGCTTTTAATCCCAAGCCTTTAATTTCTTCTATTTTTTTCCAATTGATAAATGTTGATGAGCTCCATTCTTTTACAATACCTTTTGCTATAGGGTGGTTTGAATATTTTTCTATGGAATAAACAACTGCTTTAAAAGTGAGGTCGTCAATAAACGATTTGTAATTTTTAATAGAAAAATTCCCCGTTGTTAAGGTTCCGGTTTTATCAAAAACAATTTGCTTTATTTTTTTGAATGATTCAAGCGATGAGGCATTTCGAAATACAATTCCTTTTTTTGCGGCACGTCCCAATCCTACAGAAATGGCTGCAGGTGTAGCTAATCCCATGGCACACGGACAAGAGATGACCAATACGGCAATGGCGCGCATTAAGGAATGATCAAAAGGAATATTAAAAACAACATGGTTTAATAAAAATGTCAATATTGAAATGGCAATAATCACCGGTACAAATACGGCACTTATTTTATCAGCAAGTTTTTGCATGGGCGGTTTTTCTGCCTGAGCTGTTTGTACCATTTTGAGAATCCCGGAAAGTACTGTTTCATTTCCTGTAGCGGTGACTTGTGCTTTTACCGTTCCGCTTTCCAAAACACTTCCTCCAATAAGAAAATCTTTTTTTGTTTTTGATAATGGAATACTTTCTCCGGTGATAATCGCTTCATTAACGCTGCAATCTCCCCACAATATTTTGCAGTCAATAGGAATTTGTTCGCCGGTTTTAATTAAAATCAAATCGCCTGTTCTTAATTGGCTGTTTTCTATTGGGAATAGTTGCTCCTGGTGATCTGCGTCGAAGGCAATCATGTTAGCCATTACCTTTTGTGACTTCATTAAAGTACTCAAAGCTTTTTGAGTGGATTGCATGGTGGCTTCTTCAAGATAGTTCCCTAAAAAAACCAATGTTATTATAGATGCAGAAGTTTCAAAAAAAAGATAATCGCTATTGTGATAATAAAACATACCAACAAGACTATAAACAAAAGCAACAAATGCACCCAGACTGATGAGTACATTCATATTTGGAATGCCGCTTGTAAGACTCTTTAGGGCACTTCTGCCAAAATAATACATACCTAATAAAAATACAGGCAAACACATGAATAATTGAAACCATGGATTTGCAAGAAGATGAATAGGTAGCCAATGGTGAATCATGTGCAACATCAAAACCAAGGTAAAGGGAAGGGTAAATAGAAATCTTTGTTTGTTATTGGAAAGCCATTTCTTTTGAGGAATTGAATGTGATTTCTCATCCAACACCTTATAGCCAAGATGTGCAATTCCTTTCTGTAACTTGTCAATATCAACGTCTGTTTGATGGACAAAAGTAACTTTCCCACTAATTGGATTAACAGCAACTTCCTGCATGCCTTCTTTTTCTAAATATTTTGTAACGCTTAAGGCGCAGTTGCTGCAAGTCATTCCCTCTACATCCCAATTGATTTTTTCCATTTTACAAAAATATCTTAATAAAATAGGTTCGTTGTTACTAAATATGAAATTATCTTTATCCCATGGAATTGATTTTTAAGTTAAATGATATTGCTCATGCAGCAAATTGGTTTCTAACCAATATAAATACTTCAAGATGTATTGCTTTTCATGGAGAAATGGGTGCCGGCAAAACTACTTTTATCAGTGCGGTTTGTAATGTATTAGGTGCAGAGCGTATCGCCAGTAGTCCAACGTTTTCAATAATCAATGAATATAGTACTGCGTCCGGAACAAATATTTATCACATAGATTTATACAGAATCAAAGATGAACAAGAAGCTGTATCAGCCGGAGTGGAAGATTGTCTTTATTCCAATCAATACTGTTTTGTGGAGTGGCCAGAAAAAGCACCTGGTCTTTTTCCAGATAATACGGTTCATTGCTTTTTAATCACAATTGATGCTGATACCAGAAAGCTGAAAATAATTTTGTAATTTGTATATTCGGCAACTATAAAACATCATTTTTTTTATTATGGCAACAAAAAAACCCTTCATTTCTTCTACTTTTTCTTATGAAACACTTGAAGAAACCCTTGATGTAAAACCTAAAGGGGAGTCTCTTCTTATTGGGATTCCAAAGGAAAATTCTTTTAATGAAAATAGAATTGCGCTTACACCAGAAGCTGTTGGTGTTTTGATTGCTAACGGACATGAAGTTGTTATGGAATCTAATGCCGGAAAGGGTTCCAATTATAGTGACAATACCTACAGCGAAGTGGGTACTCGAATAGTTCATGATAAAAGAGAAATTTTCAATTGCAATGTCATTGTAAAAAGCGCACCTGTTAGTGAGGAGGATTGCGAATTATTAAAACCTAATACCAATATTATTTCTCCCATTCATATGGCTATTGTGAAAAAGAGTATTCTGGAGAAAATGATGGAAAAAAAAGTTACTGCTATTAGTTTTGAAAACTTAAAAGACGATAGTGGTCACAATCCTATTGTCAGAAGCATGAGTGAAATTGCGGGGAGTGCTGTGATGTTAATTGCTGGTCATTATTTAAGCAATGCCAATAATGGAAAAGGTGTTCTTGTTGGAGGAATAAGTGGCATACCTCCAACGAAAGTTATCATTATTGGAGCGGGTATCGTTGGAGAATATGCTGCTAGAACTGCCTTGGCGATGGGTGCCAGCGTTAAGGTATTTGACAATAGTATTTACAGATTAAAACGTTTACAGAATAATATCGGCGTAAGAATGTGGACGTCAGTTATCGAGCCAAAAATTTTAAGCAAGCAATTGAAGACCTGTGATGTTGCGATTGGCGCACTAAGTGGAGCTGCAGGACGAACGCCTGTGGTGGTGTCTGAAGAGATGGTAAGCAATATGCGTCCGGGTGCAGTAGTCGTTGACGTTAGTATTGATCATGGGGGTTGTTTTGAAACAAGTATGGTTACTTCTCATGAAAATCCGATTTTCACCAAATATGATGTCATTCATTATTGCGTACCTAATATACCAAGTGGATTTGCTCGTACAGCTTCTCAGGCCATCAGCAATGTATTGATGCCACTGTTATTGGAAACGGGCGAGGATGGAGGCATTGATAGCATGGTCTGGCACAAGGTAAATGTCAGAAGTGGCATTTATCTATTTAAAGGAAGCCTTACCAATTTTTATCTGAGTGAAAGATTTGATTTAAAATACACCGATCTTAATTTGCTTATTGCGAGTAGGAGGTAAGCTTACTTGTAGTTTTCAATTGCAATAATTTCTTTGCAAAAACTATATTCCGTTTTATCATTACTGGAAACAATGATTAATCTGTCGGCTGTATATTTTCTAATAAGGGTATGATATAATTCTATTCCGGCAGTATCTAAATTTGTGCAGGGTTCATCAAGAAGCAATACGCTTGTTTTGCTAAAAATAGCCTGAGCTAATTTTAGTCTTTGCTTCATTCCACTACTAAAATATCTGATTTGTTTGTGGGCAGCTGCAGAGAGACTTGTTTCCTGAAGAATACTTTCGATACTTGAAGAAAGGGGTTTAAAAGTCTCATGAAATTTTAAAAATTCAACTGCGGTCATTTCTTCAATGAGCTCAAGATACGGTGTTGCAATAGCAATTTGTTGGTATGCTTCTTCTTCAATGATATTATTCTTGTCTGCGTCATTCTTGAAAGTCACCTGTCCTTCGCTGTGGAGGAGTGCACCGGCTATTACTTGTAGCAAGGTGGATTTCCCAGATCCATTTGATCCAACTATTGCATAAGCATTTCCAGGGAAAAAGGTAAGGTTGACATGGCGAAAAATCCATTCCAGATTAAAGCGTTTACCCGTATTGGTTAAAGTAATTTGCATGTACAATAGAAGCTTTTTCTATGAATCTCAAAAAAGGAATATTCCGTAAAGAAAAATGCTATTTAGTCTTCATCATTATTCCCTTTGCTGAATCTTTTAATAATACCTCTTCCACTTTCTCTGATAAAAGTTACAATTTCATCTCGCTCATCAGTGGCAGCTAACTCTTCTTCAATATAATTAAGGGCTTGTGAGGTGTTTAGATTTTTATTGTAAATAATTCGGTAGACATCCAGGATATGATTTATTTTTTCAAGTGAAAATCCTCTGCGTTTTAATCCAACAGAATTTACACCTGCATAACTTAATGGCGTTCTTCCTGCTTTGATGTATGGCGGAACGTCTTTGCTTACTAAAGATCCTCCGGCAACAAAAGCATGCTGACCAATTTGCACAAACTGGTGAACTGCACACATACCAGCAAGAATGGAATAATCGCCGAGACTTACGTGGCCTGCCATTTGAGTATTGTTACTCATGATGCAATTATTTCCAATTACACAATCGTGAGCAATGTGGCTGTATGCCATAATCAAACAATTATCTCCAACCTTGGTTGTCCATTTATCTTTACTTCCTCGATTGATGGTTACAAATTCCCTGATGGTGGTATTGTCACCAATAATAACCGTGGTGTTTTCTCCTTCATACTTCAAGTCCTGTGGAATCCCTGCAAGAACGGCTCCTGGGAAAATGCGACAATTATTTCCAATCCTGGCGCCTTCCATGATAGTAACATTACTTCCAATCCAGGTACCGCTTCCAATTTCTACATTCTGGTGTATTACACTGAATGGATCAATTTTTACATTCGTTGCTAATTTAGCATTTGGATGAATGTAGGTGTGTGGGTGAATCATGTTATTGACTAGTTTTTAATTATCTCTTTTTACTAATTGTGCTGTAAATTCTCCTTCGGTACAAAGTTTATTTCCAACATAAACACTTCCTTTCATCACACAAATCCCTCTTCTAATGGGTTCTATCAGTTCCATTTTCAAAATCATGGTGTCTCCTGGGACTACTTTTTGTTTGAATTTACAGTTGTCTATTTTCAAAAAGTAAGTATCATAATTTCCTTCCGGCATTGAATTAATACACAAGATACCGCCTGTTTGAGCCAAGGCTTCAATTTGAAGAACACCTGGCATTACTGGATTTCCAGGGAAATGGCCTTGAAAGAAAAATTCATTGAAGGTGACGTTTTTAATTCCAATAATTGAATTCTGATGGAGTTCAATTATTTTATCAACCAGTAAAAAAGGATAGCGGTGAGGCAGTGTTTTTTCGATTTGTTGTAATGAATATACAGCTGGCTGACTAGGATTGTAAACCGGAATATCTTTTGTGTGTTTATTCTTCTTGATGTATTGTTTTATTTTCTTTGCAAATTCAACATTACTACTATGACCGGGTCTGTTTGCAATAAT
>CALQJK010000093.1:0-7290 GCA_943330875.1 Chitinophaga pinensis | reverse complement strand
GAGGAATTTGATGTAAAATACATTGAGTATAAAAGAATGAGAGATGCTATTATTTCTCACACTTTACATTTAAAGAAAATGGGCGTTGCCTAAGGACCCCAGTTCTTATTTAAAATGAAGCTTATTTACCATGACATTACGATTGATAAATAAGTCGCTTTTTAAAAAAGAAAATATACTCTTACTACTTTTTTTAGCAATATCAGTCATTCCCTTCTGTCAGGATTTCTCTGTGGCAAAGATGAATATGGAGTCAGCCTTCTCTTTATCAACTAAAAAAAGAGAGCCTTTATATTTTAATAAATCAAGATTATTCAACAGTCTTGGGCCTATTCCTTTCATTGTTCTTTAATTTCATTTATAAAAATGATCCATTGAAAAAAATATACTTTTTAGTAGCAACTATTGTAATTCTTTTCAACAATATTTCTTTTTGCCAGGACAGTGCAGAACATCAAATACAAAAAAAAGCATCAGATTCCCGTTACCATTCCGTTATTGTTCCAGCAGTAATGATTATATATGGAGGAATCGCTGTAAAAAATAATGAATTAAAAAAGGTAAATCAAGACATTCAAAAAGGCGTAACTCCAACTGATGTAACTCATCAAATTCATCTTGATAATTATCTTCAATTTGCTCCTGCAGTAATTGCATTGGGCTTAAATACCTGTGGCGTAAGAGGCAAGCATAACCTGAAAGGTGCTGCGATGATTTATGCGATGTCCAATATTTTTTTAAATGTGGCGACCATTCCAACAAAACAAATTTCTCAGGAATTAAGACCTAATGGATTGTCTAATGCCTCCTTCCCTTCAGGCCATACCGCTGAAGCGTTTGCATCTGCAGAATTTTTACGCATGGAATATCAGGATAAATCAATTTGGTATGGAGTACTTGGATATTCTATGGCGTGTATGACTGGCTACTTAAGAATGTATAATAACAAACATTGGTTTAATGATGTTATTGCAGGCGCCGGTATTGGCATATTGTCTACCCGATTAGCGGAATGTATTTATTCAAAACTTGAGCCCAAATTATTCGGAAAGAAAAACAAACCAAATACCTTATTTATGCCCTTTTACAAGGATAACTACTTTGGAATAGGCCTTACCCACCAGTTTTAACCCGGAATTTGCAGTTGGAAGCACTTTATACAATAGATTGCAGAATCTGGATTTAATTACTATCGCGTACCCGCTCATCTTAAATAGTGCAATGAATAGCCACTATTAAAACCCGAATGTTGTAAATTTGGCCCCATAACTAATTATATGAGTGAAGAGAAAAGTTTAAATTTTCTGGAAGAAATCGTTGAAACCGATTTAAAGAATGGCAAATACAAATCCATCATTACCAGATTCCCTCCGGAGCCAAATGGCTATTTGCATATTGGACATGCTAAAAGTATTTGTTTGAATTTCGGCCTAGCCAAAGACTATGGCGGACGAACGAATTTACGTTTTGATGATACCAATCCAGTAACGGAAGATACCGAATATGTAGAGAGTATTAAAGAAGATATCAATTGGCTAGGCTTTGATTGGTCAAATGAATTTTACGCCTCTGACTATTTTGATCAACTTTTTATACACGCTGTAACCCTTATAAATAAAGGGCTGGCTTATGTAGACGACAGCAGTGCTGAAGAGATAGCCAAACTAAAAGGAACGCCTACTGAAGCAGGTAAAGACAGTACTTATCGTGCTCGTTCTATTGCTGAAAATCTCGTTTTGTTTAACGAAATGAAAGAAGGCAAACACAAAGATGGAGAGAAAGTTTTGCGTGCTAAAATAGACATGTCACACACCAATATGCTGATGCGTGATCCCATCATTTATCGCATCAAGCATGCGCACCATCACCGTACAGGAGACAAATGGTGCATCTACCCTATGTACGATTTTGCTCACGGACAAAGTGATAGTATTGAAAATATCACCCATTCTATTTGTACATTGGAATTTATCCCACATCGTGAATTATACGACTGGCTGATTTATCAATTAGAGATATTTCCTTCCCATCAATATGAGTTTGCCAGATTAAATATGACCTATACGGTAATGAGTAAACGAAAACTTTTGCAGTTGGTAAACGAAGGCCATGTATCGGGTTGGGATGACCCAAGAATGCCTACCATCTGTGGTTTCAGAAGAAAAGGCTATACACCATTAAGCATCCGGAATTTCTGCGAAAAAATTGGAGTGGCTAAGAGAGAAAATTTAATAGACTTAAGTTTATTGGAATTTTGTGTACGGGAAGATTTAAATGAAACCGCAAAAAGAGTGATGGTGGTATTAGATCCTGTTAAATTAATCATTACCAATTACGAGGAAGGTAAAACAGAAGAACTACATAGTGAGAATGGTCCAGATGAAACAATGGGAAGCAGATCTATTCCATTTGGGCGCGAGTTATGGATTGAAAGAGAAGATTTTATGGAGGAACCTGCAAAAAAATGGTTCAGGCTGGCTCCCGGTGCTGTAGTAAGATTAAAAAGTGCGTATATCGTTAAGTGTGAGTCTTTTGAAAAAGATGATACCGGAAATATAATCTCTATCCATTGCAGCTATTTCCCTGATAGCAAGAGCGGCAATGATACCAGCGGTATTGCTGTAAAAGGAACCATACATTGGGTAAGTGTTGCTCATGCTAAAACTGCAGAGATCAGACTTTACGATCGTTTATTTCAGGTAGAAAATCCCTCAGCCGAAGAAGGAGATTTTAAAGAATATATTAACCCTAATTCATTAGAAATAATTTCTCAAGCCTTTATAGAGCCTTCTTTGGAAAAAGCAGCCAAAGATGATCGCTTCCAATTTATTAGAAAAGGATATTTCTGCTTAGATAAAGATGCTACCGCAGATAAGCTTGTTTTCAACAGAACCGTTACTTTGAAAGATGCATGGGGTAAGGTGAAGGGGTGATTAGTTGGTTAGTTGATTGGCTGATATCATTTAGCGTAAACTCATTTTCTCTTGTTCTTTGCGGTTTTGTTTTTACCGCTGAGAAAGAAGAACGCAGAGATTCGCAGAGATAATGAACTGATTTGAAGATTTGGTAATTTGAAAATCATTCAACCTTAAACTATTAAATCTCAATCAAGCGAAGCGAATTAAACTTATTTTCTAATCTTCATGTCCGGAAAAAGAGAAATCGTAAAAGAAAGAATAGATAAAATTAACAGCAAATAAATCCCTACTTGTTTTTCGGGCGTGTAAGCATTGTAAGAGGACGTAAACAAATGATACGTTTTTAAAGCATAGGCAAGAATGATACCTGCGAAGAAAATATGAACAAATTTCGCCCAGACTGTATCGACAAATAACATCGTAATACAAAAGAGGGAAAAAATTATGAAAAACTTTCCCGGTTTTCCATAAACATCTTTCTCGGAATAAAAGCCGTTGAAATATTTATTCAAATCTGCATGGTAGGTCCAAGGCACGAAGCAAACAAGAATCAATCCGGTATATATTCCTAATCCAATCCATTTGCTATATTTCATGTGTTAATTATTAAATTGAAATTCAACATTAAAAAGTCAACATTATTGATTTTACTTTTTCTTACTTTTTTTACTTTTTACTTTGAATAGCCCTTATTATCTACGAGATTTCGGGACACGCATTCTCGGTTGGTATGTGCCGGCTCTTGTGGCTATTTCATTTGATTATTATCTTTTCTTAGAAGTTTATTATAGTATAAAGGCCTGTCTGGTTATCCAAACAGGCCTTTATTTTTGAGGTCCCTAGCGGATTCGAACCGCTGTGGAAGCTTTTGCAGAGCTTTGCCTGAGCCACTCGGCCAAAGGACCATTTTTACAACATTCTATAAATGTTATAATTAGTGTCACAAAATAAGGTATTTTTATTGATAATATAAAATACAAATTTTCATTTTATTCAACTAAAAAAAATAATAAATGAGAACAATTGAAGCTTCTGAACTAATTATCAATAATCGTGGGGCCGTTTATCATGTAAATTGTCGCCCTGAAGAAATTGCAGATACCATCATTACAGTGGGCGATCCCGACAGAGTCAAGGAAGTTAGCAAGTATTTTGATCGAATAGAATTCAAAAATCATCATCGTGAATTCAATACCCATACAGGCTATATTGGCAAAAAAAGAATCTCTGTAACGAGTACAGGAATTGGACCAGACAATATTGATATTGTAATCAACGAGCTTGATGCCTTGGTAAATATTGATCTTGAATCAAGAACCGTCAAGGATAATATCACGTCTTTGAATATCATTAGAGTTGGAACCTGTGGATCTTTGCAGAAAGAAATTCCAGTAGATAGTTTTGTGGCAAGCACGCATGGCTTAGGGTTAGATAACCTGATGCATTTTTATAGCACTCAACCTACCCCGGAAGACTCACAGTTACTTCATGCTTTTAATAACCATACCCAATTAAATGAAGCTTCAATTGTTCCATACGTAAATGGAGTAAGTTCAAAATTGCTCAAAAAGTTTGTAGAGGATTTTCATCATGGCATCACCGTTACGTGCCCTGGCTTCTATGGCCCACAAGGACGTGTGTTGAGAATGGGACTTGCACAACCAAACCTCATTGACCAATTAACCAGTTTTAGTTTTGGACAACATCGAATCAGCAACTTTGAAATGGAAACCTCTGCAATCTATGGCATGGGGAAAATATTGGGACACCATTGTTTATCACTTAGTGCAATCGTTGCAAATAGAATTACAAAAGAATTCAGTTCGGATGGAAATGCAGCGGTAGAGAAATTAATATTAATCACTTTAGAAAATATAGCTTCCTCTTTATGACCAAACATTCATGTAAAATCCTGGAAAACCAATCAAGGATTAACATTCAGGGAATAACAGCTGGAAAAAGTGTAAAAATAACTATTAAGACATGACCCTCTTTTTTTACAAATACCAAGGCACTGGAAACGACTTTATCATCATCGATAACAGAGAACATAAATTTGACAACCTCAGCCAAAAACAGATTCAAAAATTATGCGACAGAAAGTTCGGCATAGGCGCGGATGGACTGATGTTGATGAACAAAAAAGAAGGTTATGATTTTGAAATGAAATATTTCAATGCCGATGGCCGTACAAGCTCGATGTGCGGAAATGGTGGCAGGTGCATGATTAAATTTGCTTTCCACATGGGCATTCATAAATACACGTATCATTTCTATGCAGCAGATGGAGCACATGAAGCAGAAATCGACAACCAGAATTTGATTCGGCTAAAAATGAATGACGTAAAAAATATTGAATTGAATAATGGATATGCAATTTTGAATACGGGCTCTCCGCATTTTGTTAAACATGTAGCAGATATCATGAATGTAGACGTTGTTGAAACCGGAAGAGAAATCAGAGAAAGCGACCAATTTGCAAAAGAAGGCATTAATGTAAATTTCGTTGAGTCTGTTGATACCGACTCCATATTTGTAAGAACATATGAGCGTGGCGTAGAAGATGAAACACTTAGTTGTGGTACTGGCGTAACTGCATCAGCACTGATATCTTCGCATAACGAAAGAGGGTTCAATCGTGTTGAAGTTAAAACACTTGGTGGAAATTTAAGCGTAGAATATAATAAAATTAGTGATACTGAATTTGATAACATTTGGTTATGTGGTGCAGCAGAGCTCGTGTTTAAGGGAGAGGTTGAGCTAGTTGATTAGTGGATTTAGAAATTAATAAGTTGATTGATTATTTAATTTGAACCTTTTGAACTTATTAAACTTGTTAAACCTTTTGAACTTATTAAACCTTTAAAAACTATTAACCCTTGATCCAATATTTTAAAATAGTAGACCAGCAAACGATTGCAATAGATAAACCCATTGTAGGTTCATGGGTAAATATATTACCCCCACTGAAACAGGAAGAGTTTTCGGAATTGAGCAACACCCTGAATATTCCCATTGATTTCCTGAAAGACTCACTGGATATAGATGAAAGAAGCAGATACGAAACTGAAAATGATGTAAAATTAATTGTAATCAAAACACCAACAGAAAACAATTCGTTTAATGAGAGTGATGCGTTTTATATAACAATTCCAATTTGTGTCATTTTAACGGATGGTCAAATTGTAACGGTAAACTCGTTTGAAAATGAAGCCATAAAAAAATTCTTAAACAGCTTTCAAAATCGTCACCCTGATAAAAAAAATATGATGGTGCTGAAGATATTTGAAAAAATAACCACCAACTTTCAAGAATATCTAAAAGAAATCAATCACAGAAGAAATGCATTGGAACAGAAACTATATGATGCTAACAGAAATGAAGAACTACTACAATTGATGCGAATTCAAAAAAGCCTGGTTTATTTTGTTACCGCACTTAGAAGCAATGAACTTTTGATGATGAAAATGGCTCGGACCAATTTTTTAAATTTAAATGAAGAAGAAAAGGACTTTTTGGACGATTTAGTAATTGAAACATCACAGGCACTTGAAACGGCCAATACTTACACCAATATCTTAAGCAGCACATTGGATGCCTTTGCCAGCATCATCAGTAATAATCAGAATGAAGTCTTAAAACGATTAACAACACTCACCATATTTTTGAGTATCCCAGTTTTAATTGCTAGCATTTATGGCATGAATGTTCCGCTCCCCTTTCAGCATTCTCCACATGCATTTTGGATTCCTGTTTTAATTTGTTTTTTAATCCTTGGATTTGCCTTGTATAATTATTTACGAAGAATAAAAAAATAATCATGTTTAATATCAGAGTATATGGATTACTCCTCAATGAAAAGAAGGAGGTCTTAGTGAGTGATGAATTAATAAGAGGGAATTATTTTACAAAATTTTGCGGAGGTGGACTAGAGCATGGCGAAGGTACTATAGATTGTTTAAAGCGAGAATTCATGGAAGAAATGAATCTAGAAGTGGATATCATTGACCATTTGTACACCACGGATTTTTATCAGAAAAGCGCCTTTAATCCTGAACACCAGCTGATATCTATTTATTATGAAGTAAAAGCTTTACACGAAATCACTATCCCTATTAAACAAAAACCTTTTGATTTTGATGCAGTTCAATTAAGAAATCATGAAATAAACGGACAAGTTGAATCCTTTAGATTCATAAAATGGGATAAGTTTTCAGCAGAGTCACTCACTTTTCCCATTGATAAAATTGCTGCAACAGCATTTAAAAGAAAAAAACTATCAGCCATAAGCCGGATTCTGTAACCATTATGTTTCCATAACAGCGGCCATCATTTATCTGGCTGTACTATTACTAGCACAATCTTGCTGCCT
>CALQJK010000092.1:0-7344 GCA_943330875.1 Chitinophaga pinensis | reverse complement strand
CCCATGTTACTTGGAAAACAAGTTTACGCTGACATGGTAAAAAGAGGATTAAAACTCAGCAAAGAACAATTGTATTCCATAAATAAAGCTTCCCTTAAAGATGCTATTATTATTTTTGGAAGGGGCTGTACTGGAGAAATTGTAAGCAACCAGGGATTGATTTTTACCAATCACCATTGTGGATATGAAGCAATTGCATCTGCAAGTAGCGTAGATCATAATTATTTAAGAGACGGATTTTACGCCTATAATAAAGACCAGGAGATTAAATCTGAACTCACTGTTCAGTTCTTAGAAAAAATCGTTGATGTTACTGCTGAAGTTGAAGCCGGATTGAAAGGATTGGCTTGGGCTGACAGAGTGAAAAAAATACAGGAAGTTTATAAAGGCATTACCGATAAAGTAGTAGACAAGGAAAACGGACTTTCAGGAAGAATTTATAGCATGTTTAAAGACAATCAATACATTATGTATGTATTTAAAACGTTCAAAGATGTACGTTTGGTTGGAACTCCTCCGGAAAGTATAGGAAAATTTGGTGGCGATACGGATAATTGGGAGTGGCCAAGACATACTGGCGATTTCTCGATTTTTAGAGTATATGCTTCAAAAGATGGCAAGCCAACAGAATATAATAAAGAGAATGTTCCATTAAAGCCAAAGCATTTCTTACCTGTTAGCATAAAAGGAATCAAGGATGGCGACTACGCTATGATCTATGGTTATCCTGGAGGAACAAATCGCTATGAAACTAGTTATGGCATTAAATTGAAAAACGAAGTGGAGAATCCCGCATTGGTGGCTTTAAGAGACATGCGTTTGAAATATATGCATGAGCAAATGATTAAAGATCCTGCGGTGAAATTGAAATTAGCTTCTGATTATGCAGGTATTGCAAACTATTGGAAATTTTTTGACGGAGAAACAAAGCAGTTGATTAAGTTTAACACCTATGGTCAAAAGCAACAGTTTGAAAATGAATTTTCAACTTGGTCAAAAGGTAAAGCTGAGTTTGAAAATATTTTTACGGAGTATGCAAAAAATTATGCAGCCTGGACTCCTTACAGCAAGCACCGTCAATATTTGAGAGAAGGGATTCTTGGTTCTACCTTATCATCATTCGCCTCTTCATTAATGTCGCTTGAGCAAGCACTATTGAAATCGGGAGCTTCAGCGGAAGACATAAAAAAAGCTGTAGATGCTGCAGATGTTGCAAGAAAGAATTTCATTAAATCTGAAGATATAACTAGTGATAAAAATATTTTAGCCGCAGTGGCAAAGTTTTTTTATTCAGATATAGAAAAGGACCAGCATCCAGCCGGAAGTTTTGATAAAATTGCTCCATATGGCGATTTGCAAGATGAAGCCACCTATAAAAAATGGGCAGCTGAGGTTTTTGCAAAAACCATGATTTTGGATAATGACAGATGGGCTGCATTTGTTGCCAATCCAACAGTAGCTAATTTACAAAGCGATATGGCATTTGATTTTGCTTCGTCATTTGTAAAAAATTATAACAACAAGTACGCGCCTTTTTATACAGCATTTGTAAATAAAAATAATGAATTGGGAAGAAGTTATTTGAAAGGCATCATGGAAAGAAATCCTGTTGCAGCTGCTAAAATGTATCCAGATGCCAACTTCAGCATGAGGGTTAGTTTTGGTAATGTAAAGAGTTACAAACCGAGAGATGCTATTTTCTGTGATTATATCACTACTGCAAAAGGGATTATGGAAAAATATGTGCCTGGTGATTATGAATTTGATTTGCCTGCAAAAGAAGTGGAATTATTCAAGAAAAAAGATTTCGGTCAATATATAGACAAAACCAGAAATGACTTAGTGATTGGATTTATCACTACCAATGATATAACGGGTGGGAATAGTGGCAGTCCGGTGATTGATGGTAATGGTAACCTAATAGGGTTGGCATTTGATGGCAATTATGAAGCCTTAAGTCATAAAATTGCTTTTGATAAAGATTTGAATCGTACAATTTGTGTGGATGTACGTTATGTATTATGGTGCATTGACAAATTGGGAGGAGCAAAGAATTTGATAGAGGAGATCAAGCCTATTAAGTAAAGAAGCTTTAAATACAAAGGAAGAGTCGTTGCGAGAGTAACGGCTCTTTTTTATTCAAAAGAATCAACATATCTCACACGCTTGTCTTTGCAGCATTTTTTTCTCGTAATAGATTTCAACTGAAAAATCTGGGTTAAACCTCCATGGTACACGTACATCAGATTCTCCACCAACGCAAATCCCATAGATACAAATACGGCATAAATAATACCATCAAAATGCTGATCAAATTCTTTTCTTTTCCATACCAACCAATAAAGAAGTATGAATTTGGAAAACTCTTCAGGTAATCCTGCCTGAAAAAAAGCATCGAAAAGCGAACGAAGAAATGGACCAACAAATCCAACGCCAAAGGGTTGCAAAAGCTTATCTAAATCAAAGTAAGGATAATGGATAAAAATCCCCCAAAGAAACATTTCAATAATAAACCAATGGGCTCTTTAATGCTGTCTTTATTGTAAATCAAAAAAATAAAGATGATTACAGGTGTAATGGAGGAGATAATAAAACTCATTTGATGGCTTTTTTATCAGATTATAAATAAAGTTTAAGAAAATCAAAGTTCATTAAGTTAATGGTTATATTTATAAATATTTATTCAAAATTATGGATCAACAAAATACTGCAGACAAGCTTCTTACCATTATCAATAAACTGGTTCTTATTATTGTTATCCTTGTTGCAGGAATAGTAGCAATGCTTTATCTATTCGGTAAAAGCAGCAAAGATGAAATTATAGCTTCGAATCAAAAAGATACGACGCAAATAGTTACTACAGATACAAATCATTACTGGCAGCCCAAAGACCTCAATCTTATTACAGACAAAGCTTTGAAAGAAAAAGTAGAATATGGCAGAGACCTGCTTGCTCATACAGCTACCTATTTGGGACCCAATGGAACTGTTTCAAAAAGTACCAATGGGTTGAATTGTCAGAATTGTCATTTGAACGCAGGTACTGTAATTTTTGGCAATAATTATGGATCTGTAAATTCACTTTATCCTAAATTCAGGGCAAGAAGCGGAACAATAGAAAACTTATATAAAAGAGTAAATGATTGTATTCAAAGAAGTTTAAACGGAGCTGCCATTGATTCTACCAGCAAAGAAATGCAATCAATTACAGCGTACATAAATTATATAGGATCCGACGTAGAGAAAGGCAAGAAAGCCGTGGGATCAGGGTTTAAAGATCTGGCGTATCTCGACAGAGCTGCCAATGTTAAAAATGGAATGGCTGTTTACGAAGCTAAATGTCAGAGTTGTCACCAGCCCGATGGTAAAGGCATGCTGAATGCTACAAAAAATGAATTTATTTATCCTGCCTTATGGGGAGATCATAGTTTTAATGACGGCGCCGGTTTGTACAGAATCAGCAATTTTGCAAAGTATGTAAAATACAATATGCCCCAGGGTACAACTTTCAAAAATCCTGTACTTTCTGATGAAGAAGCCTGGGACGTTGCCGCTTTTGTGAATGCTCAGCCAAGGCCACATAAAAATGTTCCGAATGACTGGCCTGATATTTCAAAAAAACCTGTGGATCATCCTTTTGGCCCTTACTCAGATGTGTTTTCAGAACAGCAGCATAAATACGGTCCCTTTAAACCTATAGCTGATGCGCAGAAAAAAAAGGAGGCAGCAAAAAAATAACCATGACCAAAAATAGAAGAGACTTTTTAAAGAAAATAGGTTTACTCAGCGGAGCAGGTCTTGTCGCAACGTCTCCTTTGCATGCCGCAATGTCAACATCAAAAATAAAGGAGGAAGTTGAAGAAGAAGAGAACAAAAAATTCTTCACGATAAAGATTCTACAAACTACAGATGTGCATTGCCAGGTTCATCCTCATGATGAATTGTTTTGGGAAAACGAAAAAGCCGTTTTTAGAAAAACAGGAGGCTATGCCTTTTTGAGCAGTTATTTTGAAAAAGAAAAACGCGATAATCCCCATACTTTTCTGATAGATACTGGCGATATGTTTCAGGGGAGTGAGTTGTCTGTGAAAACAACAGGACAAGCCATGGTTCCTATTTTGAACGAAATGGGATATGATTTATTTCTGCCCGGCAACTGGGAAGTGATTTATTATAAAAAAGCAATGCAAACTTTATTAGGGGCCTTGCACGCTCCAAAAGTTTGTGCGAACATGTACCATGATCTTGGTGAGGGAAAAAGAGGAGAATTGATTTTTCAACCTTATCATATCTGGACAGTTAAAGGAATTAAAATAGGATTTATCGGCTATACAGATCCGCTAGTTCCCATAAGGCAATCACCAAATTATTCGAAAGGGATTATTTATTCTAAACCTGAAGAGAATATTGCGCATTATATTGATACTTTAAAAAACCAAGAGCAGTGTTCCTTTATAATTGTAGTGGCCCATCTCGGTTTGTCACAGCAGCTAAGCCTTGCCGATATGGAAGTATGCAAAGGCGTTGATTATATTCTTGGAGGAGATACCCATGAAAGAGTTCGTATTCCTATCCAATGCAAGTATGCTAAAGTAGTTGAACCTGGCGCTTTTGGATCTTTTGTTGGTAAACTGGAACTGACTGTAAAAAATGGCGTCATTGTAAAAGATGAGTATCATTTAGACGAAATCAATACAGCTACATTAACCCCATCAACAAAAATCACTTCAATCATCCAGCAAAATGAAAATGCCTTCTCCGAGGATATTTATAAAATTGCCGGATACAGTACCATTCCCTTGTACAGATATTTTGTCGTAGAAAATCCTATTGATACATTGGTTTTAGATTCACTTAAATGGAAGCTCCCTGAAATAGATATTGTACTATCAAATGGTTTCAGATTCTGTCCTCCGAGAGTTACACCAGATGCCACAGGAAATATTCCCATTACGAATGGTTATATCTATGACATGTTGCCCGTAAATAGTACCGTTAGAACTGCAAATGTTACTGGTAAGCAATTGACGGAATGGCTGGAGAAAGAATTGAATAATGTATTTGCAGCTACAGCAGCAGAGCGGCTTGGAGGATGGGTGGTGAAGTTTAAAGGAATGACTATGGAATTCAATGCATTCGGTGAAAAAGGAAAAAGAGTGAAAAAATTGCTTGTTGCAGGAGCATCTGTTGTATCAGATAAAATGTATAGTATCTGTGCTTGCGAACGCGATGGAGATCCTGCTGATATGTTATGCAGAATAAAAAATGTGACTAACGCAAAAAATACGGAACACTCTCTTCATTCGATAATGAAAGAGTACCTTTTGGCGAACAGTCCGGTATCGCCAGTTCCTCCACTAAGCGCTAAAATACTGGATGCGCCACAATCATTGTTATCGCAGGTTACAGGCGTTGATTATATGTTCAGATAAATGTAACTGGTACGCACTATAAAATACTTCGAACCACAGCAAAGCCCAGCGATTACAATCTGCTGCCAAACCTGGACAAATTATTATCAATGAAACCTGTTATGAAAAAGTAAAACAATCCTTTAATTGTACACATATTGGCGAAGTAAGTCTCAAAAATAAATCAAGCCTAATGAATATTTACGAGGTTATGAATTGATGAATTTTTATTCGCTTTCTATTAACAAGAACTTTGAGTAATTGCATTTATTTTCACCTGCTCTATTCTTAAAACAAAACAATTTATTCATGTTAACTATAAAAACGCTTTTCGTTATTTTATTGTTTTCCAGTGTTAGTATTTTTAATACAAACGCATTTAATCCTTCCAGCAAAAAGGTATTATTTGACACTTCTCAAAATCCGCTTAACAAATTTTCTGCCGAATGGAATAATTCCATTTACATGGATTGCAATACAGCCGCTGATGAAAATTATTTGTCTTTTGAAGAAAAGAATACAATCTGGATACTCAATATGGCAAGAAGGAATCCTACATTGTTTCTAAGTAGCGTGTTGTTAAATCCTGCTTGTCCTTTTTACAAGGAGTTAAAAAAACGCAATAGCTATGATTTGTCTTTAATCAAAAAACTTAAAACACTACCATCCAATCCAACACCTTTGATTCCTGATCATAACGCATACGTTAGTGCTCAATGCCACGCATACAGTTCAGGGCTAAAAGGTTATGTAGGACATAATAGAATCAATTCAAATTGTAAAGCTGATTTCTTTGGGGAATGTTGTCAATATGGATATAATGACGCACTAAGTATTATCCTTGATTTATTATTAGATTATGGTGTTCCTTCATTGGGGCATCGTGAAATATGCCTGTCTACTGGTTATTCCTATATAGGCGTAGCTATCGAAAAGCATACTAGGTATACTTATAATGCAGTGCTTGATTTTAAATGATCTTGTAATCTTGTAAATGTTGGCATATTTATATTGTAGTCATCGGCAAACTCACTTTCAACTGACATCCATTTCCGGGAGAGGTGATGAGTTCCATTTTGCCTGAAAATAATTCCGTTCTTCTTCTGATATTCGCTAAACCAATACCCATTTTTACTGCGTTGTAATCAAATCCAATACCATCATCACTGATTTGCATGATGCAATTACTATCGTCTATAGAGATGTTTAGTTTGACATTTTTTGCGTTTGCATATTTACTAATGTTTCTCAATTGCTCTTGAAGTATTCTGAACAAATTCAATTGAATATCACTATTTTTCTGATCCTTTAATTTTGTAAAATCAATATTTACTTCTATAATATATTTATTTTCCAGATTAAAAGTGCCTAGTAATTCTTTAAAAGTGTCCTCAATTGTAGTGTAATCAAAAAAAGAGGGCGCAAGTCGATGTGAAATACTTCTTATTTCTTCAAGTGCAAGATTGATAAACTCTTTCGATTTATGGAACCATTGTATGCTTTCATTCGGGACATTGTCTTTCAGCATCTCCAGACTTAATTGACTGCTGGCTAAAATCTGACAAACATTATCATGAAGCTCCGTTCCTATTTCATAACGTTCATCCTCTTGTGTTTTTATGATGGCTTTGGTGATTTTATGTTCTAATCTTACTTTCTCTGTTACGTCAATAGCAATGGTAGATTCGCATGCTACATCGTTGATAGTAATATTGCTGCTGTAAATATCTACTTCCAGTATTTCCCCTGATTTATTTAAATGCTTGTGTCGCCCCTTGTATATTTTTTTTTTATCGTCAATTTGCTTATGCAAGATGGCGGTATCCGCTGCATATGATTTATCTACAAAAATATCGGTAAGTTTCATCTGAAGAAATTCTTCTTCTGAAAATTTATATTGTAAAATAGCAGCGTTATTTACTTGTAAAAAATG
>CALQJK010000091.1:0-7385 GCA_943330875.1 Chitinophaga pinensis | reverse complement strand
TCCAGCTGCTGCAAATTATGTAATTACCCCTTCTGCAGCAATAGGATTGGGAGGCTTTACAACGAATAATTACAATATTACTTATGTCTCCTATACTGGAACTGTAGCAAAAAAACCTTTAACTATTACATCCCCAACAGTTGCTTCGAAAGTATATAATGGTACTACAGCAACAGGCGTTGTTACCGTTGGTACATTGTCCGGTTTTATAGGTATAGAAATAGTAACGGTAACGGCTACTGGATTATTTCAAAATGCAAATATTGGAACCGGAAAGGCCGCAACGATTATTTATACATTAGCAAACGGAGGAAGTGGCGCAACAGCCGGTTTGGCTAGTAACTATAGCTTAGCTAATGGTGCTGCTCTTGGAGATATTACACCTGCAGTATTAACAATTTCTGTAACTCCTATTAATAAACAATATGATGGGACAACTACAGCAACTTTAGGTACAGCAAACTATATTGGCTTGCAAAATGGAGAAGTCTTTGCTGTGACTGGAACACCAATAGCTAATTTTAACACTGCTGCAGTTGCTAATGCAAAACCTGTTGCAGTTTCTGGATTTACTGCTCCCAATTCAAATTATACAGTTATACAACCCACCGGGTTAACCGCAAATATCACAAAGAAAAGTATTGGCGTTATTGGACTAACGGCAAGTAATAAGGTTTATGATGGCAATACAACAACAACTGTAACTGGAGCGCCTTCTTTGAGCGGGGTGCTTCTAGCTGAGGTGGCTAACGTTTCGTTATCAGGAACTGCAGTTGCAACTTTCACAACTGCTTCAGTAGGAACAGCTAAGCCAGTAAATGTAACAGGGTATGTAATTAGTGGATCCGCTTCAGGCAATTATACTCTAACAATGCCATTAGTATTGGCTGCAGATATTTATGCAGGCAATCCTGTGAAATTAGTTATAGATAGTATAATAACTCAAACAGCGGGGAATATTTTTAATATTACCATTAGATCAACAGATGCTTATGGTAATCCTTCTAATGTTGCTAGTAATGTTGATATTCAGCTGAATATTATTTCCGGATCTGATTCACTTGATGGTATTCTAACGGGAACAATTAATTCAGGAACTAGTTCAATTGTATTAAGCGGTTTAACATATTACACTGCAGAAGATAGCATTAAAGTCGCAGCATATAAAACATCAGGTGTCCTATCTTTAATTGGAGACAGCAGTAATTATTTTATTACAAATCCCAATAGCTTAAGCTCTTTTGAATTTGAAGAAGCTGCCGGAGGAGACATAGGGCCTCAAACTGTAAACGTTACTTTTCCAATAAGAATTACAGCAGTAGATTCGTATGGAAATACAGTTACGACTTTCAATAGTACTGTATCTATTACATCTACAGGTACGTTAAGTTCAGGTGCTGGATTAACTCCTAATTTTGTTAGTGGGGTATTGGCTTCAAGAAATATCAGAATTTCTAGTATTGGAAAATTCACATTAACGGCTACACGAACTGGGGGGGCCGAGTCAGGAATAAGCAATATTTTTGCAGTTGGAAGAGTGTATTATTCAAGAACGTCGGGCAATTACAATTCGAATATATGGGCTACAACCACTACTGGTTCAACAATAAATGGCGTGAAACCAACTTCTGCTGATGTGGCTGTTATTCAAAATGGTAATACGGTCACTGTAATAGCAAATGATAGTTGTAGGTCTGTTTTATTTAATGGAGCTAGTGCTACATTAAGTGTAAGTCCTAATATTAGTTTGATTGTAAATGATGATATAAAATTAAATAACTCATCAAGTGCAATTGTCACGGCTAATCTCAGCGGTTTAGGAACAATATCTTGCGATTCGATTTCAGTTGGAGGTACTTCAAGACCAAGTAGTTTGCAAACAACTACTTTTAATTCATCAATTTCAAATTTAATAGTAAATAAGAATTTGACATTAAAAGGGTTGGAAAGAAGAGGAAACAGAAATAATCCTGCATTTAATTTAACTGCAGGATCTCTGTCAGTTGGCGAAAGTATAAATTCTGTTGGACAGGGTAGTACCTCTTCTGCATTTAATATGGCAAACAATGCCACACTTAAGTGGAGTTCTTCAAATCCGGTATTTACACTTTCTAGCAGAAATAATTCAGGAACAGTAACTTTTAATGCGAATGTAAACGGTTCATCAACAACCGTAAATTATAATGGATCTTCAAATCAAACCATTCCGGTTACTTATCCATCTTCTAAAGTAAGAACTGCAACGCCAATCAATACCGCATTGCAATACAAAAATCTTACTGTTTCAAATTCGGGTTTAAAAAGAGTAGCAAAAGCTATAATCATTAATGGCGAATTAAAAGTGGATTCTTCAGCAACTTTCCTTTTGGATTCAGCTAATAGATTTAACACGTCAGCTACACCGTTAGTTTTAAATGGTGGAACTTTCTCAACAGGTGCAACAGCAGGTTACGGAGATACTTTAGGGACTTTGAAATTAACTGGAAACGCATCTATTAATTTAGGCACAGGAAAACACAAATTGTTATTTTCAATAAGTAATTCGATTCCCTGGACTGCATCTAAAATATTAACCATCAATGGATGGACAGGCAATAGGGGAGACACCGGCACAGCAGGTAGAATATTTATTGGAAAATCTGATACAGCATTAAATGGAGTGCAACTTTCACAAATAAGATTTGCTTATCAATCAGGATTAGTAAATGCTTCTTTGCTCTCAACAGGGGAGTTGGTGCCTATCCCATTTGCTAACAGAAGGTATTCAAGACAGTCAGGAAACTGGAGTGATCCTAATACCTGGACAAAGGTTTCTGGTTCAACATACAATACAACTATTCCTGTAGTAGGAGATACAGTTGTCATTGAAAGAGGGGACACCGTTACAATTGATATCCCATCAGCAGAGTGTGCTACTTTAGATTTAGGAAGTACAGCAGCTACATCATCTGCAGGTAATGTAGCGTTTGCTACTACTGGTAATCCTGCACTTACAATGAGTGATAGATTATTGATTGGGGCATCAGGTAATACTTCGAGAGCAGGATCAATTGTATTTCAAAACGGGTCATCATTAATTGCTAAAAACATAACATTAGGTGGAGCGTCTTCCACTGGAATTATAAATATGGCCCTTGGTGGGGTATTAAAAACTACTGGTTTTACAATTGGTGCTGCCAGTGGAACTTGGACTCCAGGTTTAGGGACTGTAGAACTAACAGCAACGAATACACTCCCTTCATCAGTAGTTACTTCATTTAATAATTTAACTATTGCCGGAGGGACAACAACCTTAGGCGCTAACTTAACCACAGAAGCAGCAGGTATAGAAACTTTAACGATAAAAGATAGCGCTTCTCTTAATCTTTCAACATTCACTTATGTTTTACCTGATAGTTTGAATATGGAAACTGGGGGTATGTATGGGGCGTCTATTAATGGGACAGGTTTACTTTCGTTAAGTGGTAGCGTAAATGTGAAAAATATTGCAAAGGGCAATGTTGGTGCAGTGTTGTCTTGCCCGGTAGCATTAGGCGGAACAAGATTGTTTACCGTTGATAATGATGGAACGGATTCAGCAGATTTTACTATAAGCAATATTGTGAGTGGATCTACTTATGGAATTACAAAAGCAGGTTTAGGCAAAATGCTGCTATCAGGGTTAAATACTTACACAGGTATTACAACAATAAATGCAGGAGTTCTCAGTGTTGGGACTATTGCAAATGGAGGCAGTGCCAGTAATCTTGGACAGTCTTCAAGTGCAGCGGCTTATTTAGTTTTAGGTGGCGGTACGTTGCAATATACTGGTGCGACGGCTTCAACAAACAGAGCATTCACTTTGACTGCGAATACCTCTTCAATAATTGACGTTGCTAACACTACCAATACGCTGACAATGTCAGGCGCAAGTGCAGCTACATCAGGAAGCTTGATCAAAAGTGGAGCAGGGTTTTTATTGTTGTCCGGAGCTAATCAATACACAGGTACAACTACTATTAGCCAGGGGATTCTTTCTGCCGGCTATAATGTTCCGTTGAGCGCTGCTGGTGCTTTTGGAAATGCTTCGTCTGCCATTATCCTGGGGGATGCAAATACAAATAATCAATCGCCTACTTTATATGCTACATCAGGATTGATTGTTGCTCGTCCGATCACAGTCGCCAATATTCCAACAACAGGAATATACAGAGTAGGTGTATCTGATGCAACTGCATGTTTGTTTAGCGGAGCAATTACTATGAATCAGCCTCTTTCCGTAAGAGTCGCAGCATTTGGTACAGCACAGTTCTCAGGGGGATTCACAGCGAATAATTTCAAGTTGACAAAATTATCCGCAGGGGTAATGCAAAAGTTTACTTCAGCTTTAAATCTTACCGGAGACTTTGAAATAAATGGGGGCACTTATGATGCTAACGGACAAACGACAACAGTTTCGGGCCTGACTACTATCAGTGGAGTGCCGGGAGGAGTTTATACTGCAGGTAGTGGATTACAAAGTTTAAACGGAGGAATAAATCTTACTTCAGGAGCATTTTCAGGATCAACAGGTCAGATAGTTACCACAAATATTGAAATACAAAGTGGGATATTCACAGCTCCATCAAATGTCTTGAGTCTTTCAGGTGATTTTAAAAATAATGGAGCGTTTATGCATAACAGTGGGAGTGTAAGTTTTGATGGTTTAACAGCTGTGCAGCATATTAAAGGGTCTGTCGTTACAACATTTAATAATGTAGAAATAAATAATGCTAATGGGGTTTCTTTAAGTGATACGGTCGATGTTGTTGTGAATGGCTCATTAGATTTTACAGCAGGGAAGTTAACTTCAAATGCTAATGATGTAATATTGGCTAGTACTGCTTCTGTTACTGGTGCAGGTTCTGCAAAATATGTATTCGGTAATCTTAAAAAATTCATTCCATCAGCTTCTACTGCTGTTGTTTTTGAAATCGGGGATGCTAATAAATACACCCCTGTTAATGTAGAGTTTAACGGAACTATTTCGGCTGCTTCTGGAAGTATTAAAGTAAGTACAGCATCTAATGATCATCCACAAATCGCATCTTCATCTCTATTGGTAAGTAAAACCGTAAATAGATATTGGACTTTAACTAATGATAATCTTATCCCAGGGTTGAGCTCTTACAATGCCACTTTTAATTTTGCTACAACTGATCTTGATGCAGGATCGAATACATCAAATTTTGTAGTAAGGAATTATTATTCGGGATGGAACTTTACTACTCGTGGAGTTGTAAGTGCAACTTCAACTCAGGTTTTAGGGATGACTTCTTTTGGCGATATTCAAATAGGAGAAGGTACAGATATCCCTTTGGTATCTTTAGAGCCTACAGCTGTAACTATATGTATTGGATCAAATGCTAGTTTTAATGCTGCATCTAATTCAATTTCAACAACAACTATTCAATGGCAAAGAAGTACGAATGGCGCTGTTTGGGTTGATATTACTTCTGGAAGTTTAGATGCTGGAACAGTGTATAGTGGTTACTATACAAATACACTTTCTCTTACAGGTTCTACATTTGCTTTGAATGATTATCAATACAGAGCAGTATTTACAAATGCCAATGGTTCAGCAAATTCAAGTGCAGCAAAATTAATGCTAAATCCATCCTTGTCAATTCTGACGCAGCCTATAGCACCTACTCCGACTTGCGCTGGAAATGGGATACAGGAAATGAGCGTGACTGCATCAGGCTCAAATTTGAGTTTTGTTTGGAGGAAAAATGGAGTTCCAGTTATAAATTCTAGTATCGTAAACGGACAAGGAACTGCAACAATAATATTAACAAATCCTACTGCAGCAGATACCGGTATGTATGATGTTGCTATAAGCGGTTATTGCTCGCCGTTAGTTGTTTCAAGCGCAGTAAAAGTAGCTCTGAATGCTAACTTAGCACCTGCTGTCAGTATCGTTTCTAATATTCTCGGAAATTCGATTTGCGCTGGAAATCAAGTGGTGTTTACGGCTACCCCTTCACGCGGAGGGAGTTCGCCAAGATATCAATGGAAGGTAAATGGAATTAATGTTGGGGCTGATACAACAGTATTTAAAACATCATCACTGTCTGATAACGATGTGGTGTCTGTTCAGATGACGTCAAGTTTAGTGTCCTGCGTCTCTTCGCCTATTGTGAATTCTATTGGGCTAATCTTTAATGTAAATGCTAATCCAAAAATTCTTAGAGGATATGCCTCCGGTTGTATTAGTAATGTTGTCCCTATTTATTTAGATCCAAATGTTCCTTCTTTACCTTCTCTGAATAATCCATGGACTACATCAGATTCAACTATTGCAATAGTGGAGAACGCTGTAGATATTTGTACGGTTACTGGTATTAATTTAGGGTCTGTTTATGTTACTTATACAGATAATCATGGGTGCACAGACAAATTATTATATAAAGTAACTACACCACTTATTGCTCCGGATACTATTAATGGTCCAATAGAATTATGTGAGCACTATATCCATGGGGGGTATACCGATACGGTTTATTATTCCGTGGATGCTGTTGTTGGGGCGTACTCTTATAAATGGGTTCTTCCATCCGCTGCAACAATCGTAAGCGGTGATAGTACCAGAACAATTGGCGTAGTGGTTGACAGTTCTTTGATAAGCAGGTATGGGTTAGGGTATATTTATGTGGCAGCTTTGACTGAAAGTGGTTGTGCAAGCCAATATGTATCTTTGAGAATATACAGATCAATTCCATATTCCGGACCCATTATTGGCCCTGTAGGAATTTGCAAATTTATTGATAAAGACACCATAATTAATTATTATGTAAATCCTGTTTTTAGTGCCAGTAGTTATCTTTGGGAAGTGCCGGCCGGAGCAAGTATCATAGCTGGTCAGGGTACTAATAATGTTTCATTGAAATTTTATTCGTCTTATGTTAATGGCTCTATGATTAAAGTGACGGCTTTGTCAAATTGTGGACAAAAAAGTCCAAGATCGTTAAGATTATACAGAACACCGCCATCTACGCCTTTAATGATTTATGGGATTGATTCCGTTTGTGCTGTAGGAAGTCAGATTGAATATTCTTATGCTGTGGATACCATCCCCGAAGCTGATCAATATATTTGGATCTTGCCAAACTATGTGAGATTACTGAGCGGTCAAGGGTCGCCTAATATAATAGTGACATTTGATTCTGCTTATACAACTGCAGCATTTAAAGTTAAGACGGTTTCCAATTGCGGCAGTTCTTCGTACAGAACACTTTGGGTAGAAACAAAGAAATATTCAAAGCCTGGTAAAATTTCAGGGCCTACAAATGCTTGCAGATACATTAACACAAATATGAAGGCCATTTATTCTATACGTAAGGTAGCAGGCGTACCAGCGTATATTT
>CALQJK010000090.1:0-7587 GCA_943330875.1 Chitinophaga pinensis | reverse complement strand
TTTCTGCATTAGGCTTTAAATTTAATGAACCCTTTCTTAATTTTATTTTTCTCGGAGTGTTGATTTCTATTGCAGGTATTCTCGGCAATACTGTTGGGTACTGGTTTGGCAGAAAAAGCGGCCCTTTTTTATTTGATAGAAAAGATACTTTTTTCTTCAAGAAAAAATATTTGTACCAGGCTAAGGATTTTTACGAGAAGCATGGGGGCAGTGCCATTGTAATGGCAAGATTTTTACCTATCGTACGAACTTTTGCTCCAATCATTGCAGGGGTTGTACAAATGGACAGAAAAAGATTCTCTTTCTACAATGTGACTGGAAGTATTGCCTGGGTATTTACAATGCTTTTCGCAGGACATTATTTACAAACATTTATTTTGAATTCTTTTGATTTTGATTTAAAAAAACATTTAGAAATAATTGTAATTGGTATTGTATTAATAACAACCTTGCCTGTGATAATTAAAATATTTAGCACAAAAAAGAAAAAAGAAAATCTATAATTTAAAGATGTCTATTAAGTCAAGAAAAATCATAAACTATACGGTAGCTGTTGCAGCACTTGGATATTTCGTGGATATCTACGATCTTTTGCTTTTCGGAATAATCAGAATGCCTAGTCTTAAAGCGCTTGGGTTAAATGAGTATCAAATTAAAATTGATGGCGAAAATATTTTGATGTGGCAAATGGTCGGGTTGTTAATTGGAGGTATCATCTGGGGGATAATGGGGGATAAGAAAGGACGATTAAGCGTATTGTTTGGGTCCATTTTACTATACTCTTTGGCAAATTTTGCAAATGGCTTTGTTCAAACAGTTGAGCAATATAAATGGATAAGATTTTTTGCAGGTATTGGATTAGCTGGAGAATTGGGTGCAGGAATTACGTTAGTTTCAGAACTTGTAAGTAAAGAAAAAAGAGGGTTGGTTACGTCTTTAGTTGCTGGACTTGGATTAACTGGCGCAGTGCTTGCGTTTTATTGTAAACAAAACTTTGAATGGCGTACTTGTTTTTTCATTGGTGGTGGAATGGGATTTCTATTACTAATGTTGCGTATTGTCGTACTTGAATCCAGTATGTATAATGTGATTAAAAAGAAATACATAAAGAGAGGTGACTTTTTTATGCTATTTAAAGACAGGAAAAGGTTCAAGAAGTATATATTGAATATTTTAATCGGACTCCCTACCTGGTTGTGTATTGGAGTTTTGGTTACGTTTTCAAAAGAATTTGGTGAAGCCATGAATATTAAGGAAAAAATTGATCCTGGAAAGTCTATCATGTATGCATACATTGCTATTTCAATTGGGGATGTCCTCGCTGGTGTTTTAAGCCAGTGGCTAAAAAGTAGAAAAAAAGCGATATTTATTTTTTACATCATCACCATTGTGTTCATTGTTTTATATTTCACTACGTTATGGAATGGAAGCGCCTCTAAAATGTATTTGATATGTGCTGGAATTGGCTTCGGAACTGGTTTTTGGGCTTTATTTGTCACGATGGCTGCAGAACAGTTTGGCACTAATTTGAGAGCTACTGCAACTACTACCATTCCAAATATGGTTAGAGGAATGCTGGCTATTTTTATTATTCCATTATTTAGATTATTACAAACCTTCACTGGTAATTATTATCAAGCAGGCTGGATACTTGCATTAATCGTAATGACTATTTCTATTGTTGCTGTTTTCCTGATTGAAGAAACATTTGGAAATGATCTTGATTTTATAGAAAATTAATACTTGCTATTTTGCCTAAAATTCTAATTATAAGATTTTCCTCTATTGGTGATATCGTTTTAACGACTCCTGTATTTCGTTGTATAAAAAAACAAATACCTGATGCAGAAGTGCATTTGGTTACTAAAAAATCATTTAAAATTGTCACAGAAAATAATCCTTATATAGATGACTTCTTTTATTATGAGAAAGATTTGGATGGATTAATTGAGGCACTAAAAAAACAAGAGTATGATTATGTAATTGATTTACAAAATAATCTCCGCAGTAATAAAATTAAATTTCTATTAAAGAAAAAATCGTTCACATTAAATAAGTTGAATGTGCGAAAATGGGTTTTTACAAAATTTCATCTTAATGTGATGCCAAAAAAACATCTTGTTATAAGAAATCTTGAGACGGTTGAAAAACTTGGAATTAAAGATGATGGATTAGGGTTAGATTATTTTATACCAGAAAATGATATTGTAGAACAAAATGATATGCCTAGCTCTCATCATTTTGGTTTTATTGCTATTATTATTGCTGCGAATTACTACACCAAGAAACTTCCTGTTGATAAGTTAAAGGAGTTGTGTATGAAAATTAATTATCCAATAGTTTTACTTGGAGGTAAGACAGAGCAAGAGGAGGGGAAATTGGTAGCATCGATAGATCCAATAAAAATATACAATTCCTGCGGAAAATTTAATCTAAATGAATCGGCTGATTTAATTAGACAATCTAAATTAGTGATTACAAATGATACAGGACTAATGCATATCGCTGCAGCATTAAAAAAGCCAATTATTACAATTTGGGGAAATACAACACCATTTTTTGGGATGTATCCCTATTATGGTATTCATTCAAATCAAATTTTCCAAAACACTGAAGTTGACGGGTTGTTTTGTAGGCCATGTAGTAAAATTGGATTTCATAAATGTCCTCTTGGTCATTTTAATTGCATGAGAAAACAAGATATTGAAGCCATTGTTTCAAAAGTGCATTCAAGATTAGGGTTGAGTTCTTGATTTAAGCTTTGACAATAAATACGGGTATCTCTAATTCATGCCTCACTTTATTGATGGTAGTTCCGTAAATAAAATCTTTAATGCCCTTGTGTCCATGTGCTCCAATAATAAGAAGATCTGCATTTTCTTCTCTAACAATTCTGATGATTTCATTTGCCGTTTCTTTAAATCCTAAAATACCTTTCACAACAAATCCTTTCTCCATCATTTGTGTAACTATTCTATCTAGTTGCTCTTTATCTTTCTCCGTTTCATAATCTGCAGTTTGATCACCATGGATTTTTGCGGAGGCACTTTCAACAATGTGAATGAAAATGTATTCTTTTTCTTTTCCTCCTTGCCCAATTGCTGTGGAAATAATTTGAGCGTCCTTTTGGCTGAAATCTAATGCTACGGCTACTTTACGATAATTAGGAATATTTAAGTCTTTCAAGTCTTGCGCATCGTGATGCATGTTTATGGATGCCGATTGGTGACCTTTTTTAATTAGGGGGAATAAGATAATATAAAATAATAACCAGAGAAAGAATAGACAAGTAATAATGATTAGTAACTTAATAAACCAATTATCTGCAGTTGTCCAATAGGTTATTAAACTGCCTGATATCATTTTGATATTAAGGATAATTAATAAAGTTGCCATGAACCAAGCTATTATTTTCACATAAGATTTGATGGCAAATTCCTTCATTTTTTTCTTTTCACTTACAAAATGTATTAAAGGGATTACCGCAAATCCTAATTGGATACTCAATATAACTTGACTGAATATTAACAGACTATCAATCTTATCTTCTCCTGTTGATAATATAAAAAATATCGCTGGGATAATTGCAATTAATCTTGTGATAAGTCTGCGCATTAATGGATTGATTCTGATACGCAGATAACCTTCCATTACAATTTGTCCTGATAATGTCCCTGTAATGGTAGAGCTTTGACCTGATGCTATTAATGCAATCGCAAATAAAGTAGACGCAATGCTTTTTCCTAATACAGGAGAAAGTAGTGTATGAGCTTGTTTGATTTCACCAACATCTGTTCTGCCTGTATTGAAAAAAACAGTTGCTGCAAGAATTAAAATCGCTGCGTTGATGAGGAATGCAATGTTTAAGGCAATGGTACTGTCAATCAAACTCCATTTTAATGCTTCTCTAATACCTTTACTTGTTCGGTTTATTTTTCTTGTCTGTATAAGTGCTGAATGTAAATACAAGTTGTGTGGCATCACCGTTGCCCCAATCATGCCAATAGCCAGATAAAGGGCTGTTTCTTTTGGCAGTGTACTTAATAATCCTTTTTGTTGGTACAGCATCTTTGCATCTGGCAGAGAAGGAATAAATCCTTTTATTATTTCATTAATGGAGGGTTGTGCAATTATAATATTAATAAGGAAACACACGCCAATAATTCCAATCAATCCGATAATAAAAGCTTCTATTTTTCTAATGCCTAATTTTTGTAAGTAAAGTAGTAGAAAGGTATCTAACACTGTAATGCTTACACCGAATATTAAGGGTAATCCAAAAAGTAATTGTATGCCGATTGCCATGCCTAATACTTCCGCAAGGTCTGTAGCTGCAATGGCTATTTCTGCTAATACCCAGAGTATGAAATTTATTTTCTTAGGGTAAGCTTCTCTGTTAGCCTGTGCTAAATCTCTTCTTCTTACAATACCTAGCCTTGCACTGAAACTCTGTAATAGTAAAGCCATCATGTTGCTAGCTAATAAAACCCAAATGAGTGTATAGCCATATTTACTCCCGCCTGCGATGTCAGTTGCCCAATTTCCCGGATCCATATAGCCAACACTTACCAAATAAGCAGGACCAATGAAAGAAAATATTTTTCTCCATCCTTTAGCCTTGGAAGTGGTGTCTACACTTTCATGAGCATCGCCTAGTGATTGGTTGTATTTGTATTCTGGTGAATCCAATTTGTATTTTCAACAAAAATATACTTAAAATCTATCCACTATTCAATTTGTTTTGTCTAAATAACCAAATTGAAATAATTACAACTATTATTCATGGTGTATCTATAGATTTATTTAAAATCAGTTTTTAAAATCTGATTTCTATATATATTGTAACAAATTTGGTTTAATGAACTACAGACAATTTAAAATTCCGTACCCCATTGATTCGCTTTATAGCAAGAAAGTTGCCTATTTTTCAATGGAATTTGCTATTCATCAACCTTTGAAAATCTATAGTGGCGGATTAGGTTATTTAAGTGGATCTCATCTTAGAAGTGCGTATGAATTACGTCAGAACCTTGTAGGGATAGGGATATTGTGGAAATATGGGTATTATGATCAGGCTCGAAATCAAGATCAAACTTTACAAATACAGTGGAATGAGAAAATTTATAATTTCCTGGAGGATACCGGGATTAAATTTCAAATTGAAATTCATGGTCATCCAGTTTGGGTAAAAGTATTTTATTTAAATCCTGAGACGTTCAAATCAGCGCCATTGTTTTTATTGTCTACAGATATTCCTGAGAATGATTATGTATCTCAAACAATCTCGCATCGCTTGTATGATGCAAACGTAGCAACGAAAGTGGCTCAATTCATTTTGTTAGGAGTAGGCGGTGCTAAATTGATTGACGAATTGAATTTTAATCCTGATTTATATCATCTTAATGAAGCCCATGCGATTAGCTCAGCTTTTTATTTGATGAATAAATTTAAAAGTAGAGAAGAAGTAAAGAAGAGATTAGTATTTACCACTCATACTCCTGAAGAGGCAGGGAATGAAAAACATGATTTGTATTTATGTGAAAAAATGGGCTATTTCTGTGGCATGCCTTTGGATGAAGTTAGAAAATTAAGTAATTCCTCCGATGAAATGTTTAACCATTCTTTAGTGGCTTTCCGTTTTGCAAAATTATCAAATGCAGTTAGCGTATTGCATGGTGAAGTAAGTAGGGGGATGTGGAATAAATACGATGACATCTGCGGAATCAAAACCATTACTAATGCGCAAAATTGGCAATATTGGGCTGATAAGCAGTTGTATTAATTTATGGATGATAAACGCGATGATAAATTTACAGACAGAAAAAGATTTTTAAAAAAACGGGCGATGGATATTATCGCAGACCAAACTGGCAAACTCTTGAGCCCTGATGTTTTTACTATTGTATGGGCACGAAGATTTGCTGGTTATAAAAGAGCAGATTTGCTGACAAGAGACAGAGATAGATTTTCTGCATTGTTGAATAATAAAAAACATCCGGTACAGATGGTATGGGCAGGAAAACCATATCCTTTGGATTATCCTGCAATTAGTGATTTTAACTATTTGGTTAATTTGAGTAAAGAGTATAAAAATGTAGCAGTTTGCGTGGGATATGAGTTGACGTTAAGTAAGCGTTTAAAACAAGCATCAGATGCCTGGCTTAATAATCCAAGGGTTCCAAGAGAGGCAAGTGGAACCAGTGGCATGACGGCTTCTATGAATGGCGCAGTAAATCTAAGTACTAATGATGGCTGGATAAGGGAGTTTATTAATCATGGGAATAATGGGTTTGTTGTTCCTCTTGTTAATTATGAAGAAATGAGTGACTACGAACAAGACGAGTACGATATGAATCAATTGTTTGAAATTCTTGAGAAAGAAATTTTGCCCATGTATTATGATAATCCTGATAATTGGCATCAAATTATCAAGAATGGTATGCGTGATGTTCGTTGGCAATTTGATAGCAACAGAATGGCCAAAGAATACTATGAAATTCTATATAAATAATTACAGATCGAAATTACTGCTATTGATTGAAAAGGGTAGTAGTGGTTGATTTTGATGTGATTGGCATTTGTTGATCCATTGCATTTACGTTACCAGTCATGTCTGCATTAATCATTGACATGTATACCAATCCTGTTTTTATATTTGTGGTGATATTACCTTCGATTTTAGACTCAGTATTCATAATTATTGTTGATCCTTGCATTTCTTGTTCTGTTTCTCCTTCAATAGATCCTTTAACTTCAATAACTGCAATGTCTTTATCAATTGATTTGATGGTGTATGTCTTTTTGCTTGTAACTTTTTTATTTGTTGATGATTCCATCCATGTGTCACCAACTTTTTTGTCTGTATTAATGATGAAAAAAGCATCTTCAATACCATCTTTACCCTCGTTATTTCCCATAGCAATACCACTAATGGCCGCTGGGTTATCATTATAATCAATATCTTTTTTTGTCGAGGTTGCTTTCCCCGTTTTTTTATTTATCAAAAAAGTGTCAGGATTATTTATTTTAGCACTTATCTTTTTGCCTATTTCTGATTCTTTGTCTTCTTGATTATCAGAGTTGAATTCCATGTTTTGTCCTAAGCCTTCCATTGACATTTTTAGATTGGTGAGGGACTTCGTAATGGAATAGTTATTTTCGTCTTCACCAATTACAATCATCTGGCTTGTAATATTTGAAGTGTTTGTTAATGTCATACCCATTCCCATGTCTGCATCTCCTGAAGCATTTGTAATTATGGTTATTTCTTGTCCCTTTGTAAGAACAATTTGTTTAGCCGTTTGTGCATAGGTTCCAATTGATAATAATAACAGCGGAATACTTAAAATACGTTTCATAATAGTTGATTAATTGTCTTGATTTGGAAAATATGAATCAAATATAAAAAATGTTAGAATGAAATAATGGTTTCATTGAATTTTTTCACAAAAAAAAAGGCCACCTTATGGTAGCCTTTTTGTAAATGACTTTAATTTATCCGATAACTGTTACGTTAACAGCATTCATTCCTTTTTTGCCATTTTGAAGTTCAAACTCTACTTTGTCACCTTCTTTGATTTCGTTGAT
>CALQJK010000089.1:0-7615 GCA_943330875.1 Chitinophaga pinensis | reverse complement strand
TCTTTTTCATCTATATATTCCGGCAGCATGAATGCCTGAGGATAACCACGTTGTTCCCCAATGAAATCAACAATTTTATCTACTTCAGGTGTATCAACAAAAGCACATTGCAAACGAACGACTTCACCATTGTAACTAATAAGCATATCACCTTTTCCAATCAACTGCTCCGCACCACCTGTATCTAAAATAGTACGACTATCAATCTTACTACTAACCTTAAAGGCTATACGAGCAGGGAAATTCGCTTTAATAGTTCCTGTAATGATATTTACCGAAGGACGTTGAGTGGCAATAATCAAATGTATTCCAACAGCCCTTGCCAACTGCGCCAATCTGGCTATAGGCATTTCCACTTCCTTACCGGCTGTCATAATTAAATCTGCAAACTCATCCACCACCAACACGATGAATGGCAGGAACTGGTGTCCTTTTTCAGGATTTAAATTTCTCTTGGCAAATTTCTCATTGTATTCTCTGATATTTCTACAACCGGCTTCTTTAAGCAAATCATATCTGTTATCCATTTCAATACAAAGTGCATTTAGCGTATGAACTACTTTTTTAGTATCTGTAATAATTGCATCTTCTTCTCCAGGTAATTTTGCCAGAAAATGCCTTTCAATTGTTTTGTAAATACTCAACTCTACTTTCTTTGGATCCACCAATACAAACTTCAACTGTGATGGATGCTTACTATAAAGTAAAGAAACCAGAATGGCATTTAATCCAACAGACTTACCCTGTCCAGTAGCTCCTGCCATCAACAGATGCGGCATACTTGCCAAATCAACGATGAAGTTTTCATTATCAATTTTTTTACCAATGGCGATAGGAAGGGAAAAATTATTTTGCGTAAACTTATCAGCCGACAAGAGCGTTTTCATGCTCACAATTGTCTTCTTCGCATTCGGCACTTCGATACCAATTGTTCCTTTCCCAGGAATTGGTGCAATAATACGAATACCCAATGCAGCCAAACTCAAAGCGATATCATCTTCCAGATTTTTAATTCTGGAAATACGAACACCTGCTGCAGGAATAATTTCATACAACGTAACGGTAGGGCCTACTGTCGCAGAAATTTTTTGGATATTAATATCGTAATTCTTAAGGGTATTAATAATCTGATTTTTATTTTTTTCCAGCTCTGCAGGATCCTGGATAATTTTTTCACTCCCATGATTTTCTAACAAATCCAAAGAAGGAAATTTATAATCCCTCAAATCCAATACAGGATCATAAGGCTTCATTTGTTTTACCTTTTCCGCTGTGGGCTTTTCATCTCCAACTATTGGTTCGACTGTTTTGATTTCCAATTCCAATCCAGTTGTATCTATGACAGGCAAAACTATTTCTGGCGAAATGGAAGTCGCTGCAATTTCTTCCTCTTCTTCTTCATCTTCCAACTCTTCTTCTTCATTTTCTTCCTCCTCATCAACTGGCTTTACTTTCTTTGGCTTAAGTGTATTCCCAACAGGAGCCTCTTCTTCCAATACTACAGGAGCTGTAACTTCTTCTTCCGCATTTGTAAGATCTGCAACTACTGCAGCCTTTTTTTCTTTTAATAACTTATCAAATGCAGGATTGAATCGCCATATAATGTAAGCAAGAAATGCGGTAAAAATAATAGCACTTGTTCCAATGGCCCCTATTGCAAAATACATATGCTCTTTGCTCATGTCCCCTACTGCTCCACCCCAAGGGAATGAATTGTTACCAAAAATAATAGACGCCGTAATACTGATTAATGGCAATCCAACAATAAGGTATCTGAGGTTACGAAAAATCGAAAATATTTTTTTACCGAAAAATAAATTAACGCCGACTACAAAAAAGAAGGAGCATAATAAATAAGATGCAATACCAAATCCCTTGTATATAAAGAAGTGGGAAATAAATGCACCGAGTGTTCCCATTAAGTTGGACACTTCTACTCCTGTTCCCCAAAAGAGTTTATTCCCTTCTTGCAGCACCTTGTCCTGGTCTTCATCCCAAGTAAATAAATAAGAAGTAAAAGATACAAAAAGCAACAACGCAAATAACAATAAAATACTGCCGGTAATTTTGTGTGTACGCTCGTCTTTTAATAATTGTTTAATAGAAACTTTTTCTATTTGATCCTCTTTCAGATCTGTAGGTGCAGGGGATTTAGATTTTTCTTTTTTCGCCATGTCTACAAATATATTAAATACATCTTTCCTAAAACACGAATTTATTTGTAAAGCTGAATAAAAAATTATTTTGACATGGATTTTAGCAGCAGCAACCACCCTATAATGAATGACAATCCACCTAAAGGAGTAATGGCACCAATGAAAGAATAAGATCCATTCAGCAATGCGAGAGCATATAATGAACCGCTAAATAAACACACCCCTATTACAAAAAACCTGCAAGCCCATAAGGTAAACTTGTTGCTGTATTCTTTATAAAGCATTGAAGCCAGCATTAAGCCCAAAGCATGATAAAACTGATATCTGACGCCAGTTTCGAAAGTTATTAAGTGTTTTTCATCAATTATTTCCTTCAACGCATGGGCCCCAAAAGCGCCTAATATCACGCTTGTTGCAGCAAATAATATCGATATCTTCAGAAATAATTTTTGCATTTTTTATGGGTTTGACATCAGTTTTTGAATCTCCTGAATCGTTGATTTCTTTAGATCTCCTATTGAAATTGTAAGTTTTGCAGCAGCGTAGAAAGAATCCCTTTCTTTCAATTTAACTCTGATGAAAGTGAGGAGCTCTTCTTTATTGATATGTTTAAATATGGGGCGTTTTTCTATTTCATCGAGCATATTTTCAAGTAATACCATGGGAGATGCTTTTATAAAAACAGTAAACGCATGATCATTCATCCATTTCATATTGTCATTAAAACAAGGCGTTCCGCCACCACAGGCGATTATGCAATTGTCATAATCCAGTAAACTATGCAATAATGCCGCTTCTCTCTGTCTGAAATAAGGTTCCCCTTTTTTTTCAAATATCTGATCAATAGTTAATTGCTCATCTAATTCAATTAATTCATCTAAATCAAAAAAGCTCATACCGGAAACGTCTGCCCATATCCTTCCCCAGTGCGATTTTCCGGCTCCCATAAATCCAATAATAAAAACTCTCATAGAATAATGTCACGCCTATGGCGTTTTTTGGTTGCTATATTTTTTCTTTTAGAATAATGTCACGCCTATGGCGTTTTTTGGTTGCTATATTTTTTCTTATAGTCTCCCCTTTTCCATGCTTTTATAAATTCAGCCCAGGCGAAAGGATTGAAAATGTTTTGAGGTGCCAACTGCCCAGAATAATATAATTTTTTAGAGTATTGACGCATGTATTGCGAAGAAGCTTCTCTGCCATCCGAAGGTAAATTGGCCATGAGGTATCGCCTAGTCTGGAGATTATTATTGCTTCTTGCTATTTCAATATTATCATCTGGCACTTGTGTATTTATAAAGTCTCGGTCAAATTGTTCTCTTGAAATGCGATGCTTGATAATGGTAGCAGGTAAATACACCGTATCATTCACCATTAGCTGGATCATGCTGAATTGATTCCCTTTTAAATCTACTGGTATTTCAAACAATCTGATTTTGAAGCCAATACAACTAAATTCAACCTTGTCTCCTTTCAAAACGACAATACTGAAAACGCCGGCATCATTTGAAATGGTGCCTCGGTTTTGTCCTTTTATCATAATACTAACAAAAGGAAGACCTTTCAAACTATCCGCCGACATTACTACTCCATACAATTGTACAACAGAATCTTTAAAAGACTCAAATTGCGCCTTAGCAACAACAGGGAAAAGAAATAAAGTGAAAAGTAAATATCGTAGTGCTTTGTTCATTGATATATAAACAGCTATTAATTATTGTCAAAAATACTCAGTTTGTGAGTCATTACCATATGTTTTTAATCATTATGTCTATTAAAAATTTACAACTAATTATAGTTTTCTTTCAATGGGCAACAAAGTAAGGTCTTCATTGACTAATTTTGCGATTCTAATTTTCATTTTAACAAATAATTGCGCGATGACGAATGAAGCTATAATGAATGCTTTGAGTAATGTTCAGGAACCTGATTTAGGAAAAGATTTGGTAACCTTAAACATGGTGAAAGATGTAGTAATTGACGGCAATGCTGTTTCTTTTACAGTCGTATTGACTACGCCTGCTTGCCCAATGAAGGACATGATTAAAAATGCCTGCATCAATGCGGTTCAATTGTTGGTAAAAAAAGAAGCGCAAGTGACGGTAAATTTTACGAGTAATACTACTACAAATAGATTAGATCCTAAAACAATTTTGGGCGGCGTAAAAAATATTATTGCTGTCGTAAGTGGAAAAGGTGGCGTTGGTAAAAGTACTGTTGCTGCAAATCTAGCCTTAGCACTTGGCGAAAGTGGCGCAAAAGTAGGATTGATGGATGCGGATATTTACGGACCCAGTCAGCATATCATGTTTGGCATCAGAGGAGAAAGACCATTGATGAAAGAGAATGGTGGCAAAGGATTGATTGTACCCATTGAAAAATTTGGAATTAAAGTTATCAGTATTGGATTATTAATTGATGAAAAACAAGCTGTAGTTTGGCGTGGACCAATGGTTAGCAGCGCCATCCGTCAATTTGTAAGTGATGTAGATTGGGGCGAATTGGATTATTTAATAATCGATATGCCACCGGGCACTGGAGATATACATTTAACCATTGTACAAACCGTTCCGGTAACTGGAGTAATTGTAGTTACTACACCCCAATTGGTCGCATTGGCTGATGCGAAAAAAGGTATCGCCATGTTTGGACAAGCACAATTAAAAGTTCCTATTATTGGACTAGTTGAAAATATGAGTTATTTCATACCTGCGGAATTGCCTGACAATAAATATTATATTTTCGGGAAAGACGGCGGAAAAAATTTAGCCGATGAATTTGATATCCCATTCTTAGGTCAAATCCCTTTGGTACAAAGCATTAGAGAAGGTGGCGACTTTGGGGTACCCATTATGGTTAGTGATGATGAAATTACTAAAAAAGCATTTATAGAATTTGCAGGGAATGCGGTGAGGGGAATTGCGGTGAAGAATGCGGGAATACCTGCGTGAGTTTAAGAGTTTAAAGGTTTACTGCGCTTCGCTGGTTTAAGGTTTAAAAGTTTCAGATTTAATATTATTTCACGCAAGGTTCGCAAAGGTGCAAAGTGGTAATTTAAAAAGTCAAAAATCTTTAAATTTGCAAATCAACTGACTACTAATCAACTAAAAACCTGCCACGAAGAAGCAAAGGCTGGAAGAAAACATTTCAACTAAAAACAACAAATCGAACATTCAACTATCTCCCCAACCATTTCATAGCATTTTTAAAAAGCAATTTTTCTTTTATCACACTATCCAATTCCATCGATTCAATTAAACTTCCAGGATAATGCTCTCCTAGCGGAAAGGGGTAATCGCTACCCAAGCAAATACTATCTTCTCCCATCACATTGATTATATAATTCATAGCTGCTTCATCGTGCACTAAGCTATCTATCCAAAATTTACCAAGATAATCCCTGGGATTTATAGCGTTGTCTATAGCAACTAAATCTGGCCGAACTTTAAACCCATGTTCTATTCTGCCAATTGTTAAAGGGAATGATCCACCCCCATGCGCAAAAGCTACTCTCAGCTTTGGAAATTGCTCAAATACACCCGAAAAAATCATTGAACAAATAGCTCGTGAAGTTTCAGCAGGCATTCCCACCAACCAAGGCAACCAATATTTTTGCATCTGCTGCTCTCCCATCATTTCCCAGGGATGAACAAATAAGGCACAGCTTAACTCTTCTGCTCTTTTATAAAAAGGGAAAAAGGATTCATCGCCTAAATTTTTGCCATTAATATTAGTGCCTATTTCCAACCCAGGCATCTTAAGTTCTGTTACACAACGCTCCATTTCTTTGATAGCTAAATCCACATCCTGAAGAGGCACGGTGCCAATACCAATAAAATGTTTTGGATTTTTAATAGTAGTATCACAAATATGGTCGTTAAAAAATCTTGATGTTTCTAACCCATCTTGAGGCTTCGCCCAATAATTAAATAAAACAGGAATAGTTGAAAGCACTTGAACATCAACGTTAGTATCATTCATCTCCTCAATTCTGACTGAATCATTGAAACAATTATCTTCTACTTCTCTAAATAACTTATCGCCTTTCATCATACATGCTTTACAATTGCGATGCTCCAGATGAATAAACTCACCATAGCCAAATTTAGCTACCCAATTGGGAATCTTATCAGGCATGATATGTGTGTGAATGTCAATTTTCATTAAAATACAATGTTTTTTGTTTGTTGTTTGTTATATTAACTAAATAACCATAAACTACAAACCACAAACTATAAACGATAAAATTACCCCTTCCTAACCGGAGGCGCCATAACAGCACCGCATTTTTTGCATGTCCGCTTATGATCATCTGTATAAAATCCAGCCATTACAGGAGGAAGTTGTTTGACAATATCTGAAACATTCAAATATTCTTCATAAAGTTTATCTCCGCAATTCTCGCAATACCAGAGAAATCCATCGTCTTCTGTAGCTCTAACTTTTTCAACAACCAAACCTACTGTTCCGGGTCCTCTTTGAGGGGAATGAGGTGTTTTAGGTGGCAACAAAAATATATCGCCTTCATTTATTTCTATATCTCTTGGCACGCCATTATCAATTATTTTAAGGACAATATCCCCTTCCACCTGATAATACAATTCTTCACTTTCATTAAAATGGTAATCTTTACGGGCATTTGGTCCTCCTACAACCATAACAATAAAATTCTCAGCATCTTTATAAATACATTGATTCCCTACAGGCGGCTTTAGTAAATCTCTATGTTCGTCAATCCATTTTTTTAAATTAAAAGGAGCTGCAATTGCCATAAAAATTGATTTTAGATTTGAAAGGTAATTTTTTTTTGGAAATCAACCATTAATTTAGAAAGGAAATTATCACAGACAGCAATTCCTACTCAGAAAATTATATACCTTTAACCCTATGCATTTTGACATTCCTTTTCAAATCGAGAACTATATCAATGGAAAATTTCAACATCCAATAAGTGGATCATTTATAGACAATGTAAATCCTGCTACAGGAAAAGTTTATGGCAAGATTCCTAATAGCAACGATGAAGATGTCGATAAAGCCGTAGTTGCAGCAAATGCAGCATTAAAATCATGGTCAGCAACTTCAACAGAAAGCAGATTTAAAATACTCAACAAAATTGCAGAACTAATCGATGAAAATTTAGAGGCCTTAGCACTGGCAGAAACGAATGACAACGGCAAACCTCTTTGGTTGAGCAAAGAAGTAGATATTCCAAGAGCATCATCCAATTTTAGATTTTTTGCTACAGCCGCAATGCAATTTTCTTCAGAAAGTCATGCTATGGAAGGCGGCATTAATTATACCCTACGACAACCCGTTGGAATAGTAGGATGTATCTCTCCATGGAATTTGCCCTTGTATTTATTCACCTGGAAAATCGCACCTGCACTTGCTGCCGGAAATTGTGTGATTGCAAAACCATCCGAGACAACTCCCGTTAGCGCGTACCTGCTAGC